>CAYUGO010000001.1:0-48458 GCA_964444295.1 uncultured Gammaproteobacteria bacterium
TCCCTGTCTCACCTGGAGATGCCTGCTGGTGTAGGGATTGAGATTAAGATGTAAGGGTAGAAAAAAAGTCTGGGAGTATAGTGGCGGTTTTGTTATTTATGCTAGATTTAAGTTGATGTCTTTCTTGTCGCATTCATTTACTACTAGAAAAAATAATTCAAGAGTTTTAAGTCTAATTAAATTAAGTATTGGCTTTTTATATGCGATCGTAATTTGTTCTGTGTGTATTTTTGTACTAAAAGATACTTATTCACTCGAAAGTATTTCCAGAAAAAAGATAGTGATTAAAGATAATCTATCTAGAGCAATTCAGTTAGACACAAAAGGTACAATTAGTTCTACTCCTTCAAATGTAGATGAGTTTCAAAAACCTAAATATGAGGTAAAACAAGTGGGTGATTATAAATACTATTCGAATCCAAGTATAGGATTATCATTTCGTTTCCCCAGTGACTGGGATTTACAAACTTCAAATGCTGATACTGCAAATGAATTTCCATGTGTAATCCCAGTTGCCTCGATAAATTCTGATAATTTGGGGGGGCTCGCAGTATGCGTGAACTTTGATCCTATCATACCCCTGATAGAAAATAGAAATGAAAATAAGGAAGCACTTGAAGGAAGATTTTTGGCTTTGCTAAACGAAAAGGAAATCGGATATAAATGGGATTTTAGAACAACTCGATACCAGATTGTTCGTAAGTTACAAATATCAGGACTAAAAGCAACTGAGGTTTTGGTAAAACCTACCCCAGATATGATTGGAGAGTCTTTTTATAATCATGTTATATTTATACAACATCCGACTCAAGGCTTAAAAGGTATTGTGATGGGCGAGACATATAAGAAAGAATATATTAAAAATGAACCAATGATGCGATCTATAGTGGACAGTGTAAGTTATAAATATTAAATATATAATTAACAAATATAATTTGTATAAAAACGGAAATTGCATTCATAATGCAAAGGTGTAATATTAATAGTTAGTGAACAGAATATTAGGTTGGGTTAAGAATAATAAATTAGCGGTGCTTTTGGGTTTTTTATTTTTGGGGTACTGGTGGCTAAATAATGGGGGTTTGTGGCAATACATGAGTCTTAGTAATGGACGTAGCTCCTATAGTTATGGAGGAAGGATGGAAGACTCATATGGAACTAATGCTGGTATGCCGATGGCTCAAAGTATAGGTGTTACCACAATAGGTTCTAAGAAAATCAGCAATCCAAGCCTTTCTCCCGCTGCGCCTTCTGGGTCAAGCGATCGGATGACCGTGCAAAGTGGATCTTTGGCATTACTCGTTAAGGATGTTAGAGAAACACAAAATAAAATTAGTCAATATGTCCAAAGTGGAGGTGGATATGTAGTTAACATGAGTACTAATAGACCCAGTGAACAACCATATGGAAATATGAGTGTGCGAGTTATGGCTGATAAATTAGACGCGAGCTTTGAGTATTTTAGAAGTTTGGGAGTTAAAGTGACGAGTGAGACCTTGAATGGATATGATGTAACAGACCAATATGAGGATTTAGAGACTAGTTTGGGATATTTACAGAGATCCTTGGCACAAATCCAATCAATTCAAGACCAAGCTGAGAGTTATGACGAGATTCTTGCCGGAACCCGTGAAGTTATAAGTTTACAGCAGCAAATTGATAATTTAAAAGGCAGACAATTGTACTTGGAACAAACTTCTAAGTTGGCGCTAGTTAACATTAGTATGTCAGCAGATGAATTTGCCCTCCCATACGCACCTGATAGTAATTTCCGCCCAGCGGTGATTTTTAAATTAGCAGTTCGATCTTTACTCACGACATTACAAGGATTTGGGACGTTAGGAATCTGGATTGCAGTATACAGCTTGGTTTGGATTCCGTTGATAATACTCATTTGGTTTGTAAATAGAATTATCAGAAGGAGAAATACTAAAAAATTAAATAGACATCCTTTGAATTGATCTTTGTAGATTGGGAGAGTAATTATGTGTATTATTAGAAAATGACTGATACCATTTTTGATAAAATTGTTAGGAAAGAAGTTAGGAGTTGGATAATCTGGGAGAGCGAAACTCACTTAGCATTTTTGACACCTTATGGGAACACTTGGGGACAAACTGTAGTCATACCTAAAGAAAATTTAGGAGATGATGCATTTGAAATGGAGAAAAATGATTACGTTAATCTGACGGTGGCTTGCCGTGAAGTTGTAGATTTGTTGAAAAAAGGACTGGGTGTCGTGCGGGTGGCTATGGTAATTGAAGGCACAGGAGTCCCATATGTTCATGCCAAACTTTTTCCATTGCACGGTAAGCTTGCCAAAAATATTGACCTGGAGCAACCAAGTCATCAAGAGTTTTATCCTGAATATGTCGGATACATTTCTACTGTCGAAGGTCCAAAGATGAATGATGAGGATCTTGATAAAATTGCTGCAAGAATTAAATCTGCAATGTAATTATTATTAGTAAACTGTAGTATTCTAATATTGATGATTAAATTTTGGGCTGGATTGTTGTTGGGAATATTGATTGCCGGGAGTATTAGTGCGGGGGGAATAATTTATTATTTAAATAGAGCCGAAAAAAAATTGGCAGGCGTGGAGAATTATTGGCCAACTTTTGATAATGAGAGTGAAAAACCATTATCAAAATTTTCTTTTCCAGAATTAGCTAAAGAAAAGTTTTTGCCGACTAAAATTGAGATACTTGAAGAAATAGATAAAGGGGATGGATGGACAAGTAATAAAATTATGTACACTTGGGACGAGAGGAAAATTTCTGGACAAATAACGAATCCCGATAGAACCTTATTTAGTGGCCAAAGACCAGTGATCGTCATGGTTCGAGGCTGGGTGGAACCAAGTACATATGAAACCGGCGTGGGAACAAGAAATGTTGCCAAGGTCTTGGCTAGCAAGGGTTTTGTAACTATATCGACTGACTTCTTGGGGTATGGGGACTCAGACAAACCTGAAGATGATGTATGGTGGGAGAGATTTAGTAAGCCTTCTCAAGTAATTCAATTAATTAAATCACTTGAGACTCTTGATAATGTTGATGTCGAAAGAATTGGAATGTGGGGCCACAGTAATGGCGGACAAATTACTTTGTCAGTTTTGGAAATAACAGGAGCTGATTATCCTACAAGTTTATGGGCTCCGGTGAGTGTGTCTTTCCCCTATGGGATTTTGGTATTTACTGAAGGGACTGAGGACGATGGTATGGCTTTACGACGAAGTTTGGCAGCGTTGGAATGGAATTATGACGTGCGGGTTTTTTCGATTTCTTCGTATTTTGATAGGATCAAAGCTCCGATTATTCTACATCAGGGAACTAGTGATGTTGATGTTTTGCCAGTATGGTCTGATGCTTTGGCAAATAGATTAAGGAAATTGAAAGTACCAATTACATATCATTTGTATCAAGGGGCTGACCATAATTTGAGACCAGCTTGGAACACCGCAGTAGAGCGAGATGTAGAGTTTTTTAGCGAGAAACTAAAACCATAATTATTATTTGACAATAAAATAAAGTCATTGCATAGTGAGTTAATGAGGTTATTGCAAGATCATTGGGACGAAGTAATCGGTAAAACAGTCTTAGTTCGGTGTAATTATGATGTGGATATCGAAGATGGAAAAGTTCTTGATACAACTCGAGTCGAAGACAGTTTGGAAACAATAAGAGCATTGCTTGATAACGGGTGCAAGCTAGTATTACTGGCTCATTTGGGGCGTCCTGATGGCGAAGCCAAAGCTGAATTTTCTCTGGCTCCAGTTCATGCGCTTTTGGGGGATTTGATTGGGGAGCCAATTTCGTTCGTAAATGAATTAAACGCAGATTTGGTTAGAAATGCGGCAACTAGAATTGTAATGATGGAAAATTTACGTTTCTGGTCGGAGGAAGAAGCCAATGACGATCAATTTGCCCAAACACTATCCTCAATGGGTGATTATTATGTTAATGAAGCTTTTGCTAATTGCCACAGAGCACATGCTTCAATTGTAGGAATTCCCAAACATTTACCGCATGTGGCAGGACTTCACTTGTCAAGAGAATACGAGATTCTGACCAAGGCTCGACATGATCCAGCTAAGCCACTAGTGGTAGTAATTGGAGGGTCAAAAGTTGAAACCAAAGCTCCGTTGGTTGACGCTTTTCGGGATATTGCTGATTGGATTTTGGTAGGGGGAAAGATAGCAACGGAAATATCTGACGAACACAAGGCAATGCCTAATTTGATAATTGCTGATTTGGTAGAGAGTGGTAAAGATATTACGGAAGACAGTGCAAGATTGTTTAGCGAAAAAATCATGGCAGCAAAAAGTGTGATTTGGAACGGTACAATGGGAATTTTTGAAGAAGATGAATATAAACTAGGAACAACTATTGTTGCTCAAGCGGTGAACACTACTGAGGCTTTTACTGTGGTGGGTGGTGGTGATACCGAAGCTGCATTGACTGTCCTTAATATGGAGGATGGCATTGACCATATCAGTACAGGTGGAGGCGCAATGTTGGATTATCTTTGTGATGGATCACTGGTTGGATTTGATGCTTTGGCATAATTTGGACGGTTGACAAGTGACGCAAACATCTGAGCATAATATATACATGGTAAAAATTGGAATTAATGGATTTGGAAGAATTGGAAGATTGGCTTTTCGGGTAGCAACAATGAATCACTCAAGTGATGCAGAAATCGCGGTAATCAATACTTCCGGTTCGATGAGTGCTAGCGGATGGATGATGTTGGTTAAGTACGACACAAATTTCAAGAGATATCCGTTTGAGATTAGCGCAGAAGATGTCAAAAATCCTAAAGAAGCTACTGATGAAGATCCATTGATTGGTTACATTATTGTGCAAGGCAAAAAATATCCTGTGCTAGCGCAGAAGAATCCTGAAAAGATTCCTTGGGGAGGATATGGAGTTGATGTGGTAATTGAGTCAACAGGTGTATTTATCGACACAAAAGGTGCATCTGGACATTTCGTGGGCGGAGCAAAGAAGGTTGTTCTTTCGGCACCTGCTAAAGGTGATGACATTCCCACTTACGTACTTGGAGTTAATCAAACAGGAGGAGAAAAAATTATATCTAATGCTTCCTGTACGACGAATTGTATATCGCCTGTAACAAAGGTAATAATGAGCAATTTCGGGATTCAAAAGGCAATGATGACCACGATTCACAGTTTTACTGATGATCAAAGGCTTCATGATAACTCACATAAGGATTTACGACGTGCCCGTGCTGCAGGACAAAATATCGTGCCAACCACTACGGGAGCTGCTGTGGCAACAGGATTAGTTATTCCTGAAATAGTGGGCAAATTCGATGGAATTGCTATCAGGGTACCAACGCCAGCTGGATCTGTGTCTGATATAACTTTTTTAACCGAAAAAGATACTACAGTTGAGGAAGTTAACAAAGTTTTGACTGAAGCTGCGAACAAACCTGAGTTTGCGGGAATATTGGCAGTTACAAGTGATCCTTTAGTATCTTCTGATATTATCGGACAAACTTATTCGGCTATCGTTGATTTGGAATTCACTCAAGTAGTAGGTGGAAATATGGTAAAAGTTTTGGCTTGGTATGATAATGAATGGGGATATACAAATAGGTTGGTTGAGCAAGCGATTTTGGCAGCTGGACTATAGGTGTGAATTTGGTTTTTAGGTTAGATTTGAGTATGATGGTAATTAATGATGTTTAATTGGAATAAAGGTTTGGTGATTAAAATAATAGTTTTGGTAGTTTTGGGATTAGGGTGGTGGTATACAGGCACGCAAATATCCAAAAAACCGCAATCTATTGTAGAAGGAGGGCGTAATTTGCCTGATTTTAAGGCGATTACCAGTTCGTATGCTGTTTTTTATACAACGGCTGATCTGATTGATAAAACTAACACTGTTGTGCAGTTTCCTTATTACTTCTCTACCCCACATCAACCTTTATTTTTGAATTTGCAAACGAATCCGGGAACAAATGAAGTAATAATCTTAGTGGATCATCCAATTATAGAAAAAATTAAGACTTGGTCCAAAATTGTCAGCAAGGACTTAGTTTTGTATCAAAGGGAACAACAATTTAGCTCAATTGATAACTTTATTAATAGTCCCCCTAAATCGGGTAAAGTTGTGGCGGATTCTGCGTTGATATTTAATAAAAAAATCAAACCTGATGCTAACATCTTGTCCCTTGGCGAATGGACAAGCGAAACTGATTTTGATTATTTCTTAACTACTTACCATGAGCCGACAATAAAAGATTATTACAATATTGCAGAATTTAGTGTGGATGCTAGCGATGGGTATCTTAAAGAATGTGGAGAGGACAAAGATGATTGTCATCCAACGTTAACCTGGAAATTGGATATGCCAAATAGCGGAGATGAAACATTGTTTCTAGGTGAGGTACATGTTGATTTTCGTCAATCTTCTAAATAAATATGAAAGTAGTATCAATTGCTTCTGAAGTAGCTTCTATTCACAAAACCGGTGGATTAGGTGATGTGGTGAGAGATCTGGCATTGGAATTGAGAAAAAACGATGTTGAAATTGATGTTTTGATTCCTATGTATTCGCATTTGGTAAACGAAGAGAATATGAGAAACAAAATATGGGACGGAACGATTAATTTCGGAGGGGACTTGCGACAAGTATCTTTATATATGGTGAGAATCCCCAATACCGATATTAATTGCTATATGATTTATGAACCAAAAATAATATCAAATAATAGTTGTAACGATGTAGCTCGATATGGATTGCTAAGTAAGGTTGTAGTTAAATTACTAATCGATAAGATAATAACTTGCGACCTGTTGCATTTGCATGACTGGCATTTAGGTTTATTACCATTAATTGCCAAGCATGAAGGATTATTAATTCCAACTTTGTTAACGATTCATAATGTACTCTTTCAAGGCGATACTGAACCTACTATTCTTGACGATTTGGGAATTAAATGGGATTATTTGCCAGAACTCCTGTGGGACGTACAGGATGGTGACTTGAATTTTTTGATGCAAGGAATAATCCACAGTGATTATGTGACGACTGTTAGTCCAACGTATAAGAATGAAATTCTAAGTGAACCAAGTGCTGGGGGGATGAGTAGTGCCTTAATTAACAAAAATGATAAATTTAGTGGAATACTAAATGGGATAGATATAAATGTATGGAATCCAGAAAATGATTTTTTCTTAGACTCAAAATTTAATATATCAAATTACAGGGAAGGGAAAGGTAGCGCTCGAAATCAGTTATCAAATTCACTCAAGAAAAAAATTGAGGAGGATGATATTTTGTTATCGTACATTGGCAGAGCTGATAGCCGTCAAAAAGGAATTGGGTTAATTCTTGATGCTGTGAATAATATGGGGCTACTGAATAGTAATCTGCGACTGGTTATGCTTACAGAGGGTGACGATCAGCTGGAAAACCAAATTATCCAAACTGCGAATCGATTTGATCGAATGGATGCATTTATAAAATTTGATGATCAGCTAGCACATGTTTTGTATGCTGCAAGTGATATGTCGCTAATTCCATCATGGTATGAGCCTTGTGGTTTAGTACAAATGATGGCCATGCGATACGGAAGTGTACCCATTGCCAGAGCAACCGGAGGGTTAATTGATACGATTGATGACAAAGTTAATGGTTATTTGTTTGAACAATTTGAGGCGAGAAGTTTGTTAGAGTCGATAAAAATAGCCGAAGAAAAGTTTAGATTAGCAAATGAATGGGATGAAATTGTAAAAAATTGCATGGTGCATAATTGGAGTTGGGAGAATTCTGCGCGTGAGTATAAAGCCTTATATACTAGGATGATAGAGAAAAACTCATGTTAGCTGAGACATCATTGACAGTTGAGTGTTTTTTGCCTAATATCGAATTTAGTTGAGGTTTATTGAAAACTAGATATGACAAAAAAAATATTTTATCTATTTGTACTCGTTTTGTTGGGTGGAGGATTTTTTTTAACTAATGGTGGAAAGGTGTACGCACAAGCAGGAAGGTCTCTGACAATTATTCCACCGAAGTTTGATGGCTTATTTGCTAACCCAGGAGATACTGCTGTTGAAACATTGAGGGTTAGGAACGACTCTGATACTCCTGTAACATATGGAATTAAGATTGAGGACTTTACAACCAGCGGTGAAGAGGGACAGGTTGTGTTGGAAGAAGGGGAAAGCGACAAGAATTTTTCTTTAGCCTCATGGATTGAGATGGAAACCAGTGACATAGTCTTACAGCCACTTGAAGAAAGAACGATATCTTTTGTAATTAACGTTCCACGTAACGCAGAACCAGGCGGACATTATGCTTCGATATTGTTTCAGTCGACAGCTGAACAAATCCCTGGAAATGCTGCCGTAGCACAAAGAGTTGGATCGTTAGTGTTGCTAAGAGTTTCGGGGAACGTTGATGAGAATGCTGAGTTGCTGACATTTTCTACTCCTAATTATCAAAAAAGCGGACCAATAACTTTTTCGATGAGAGTTGAGAATAAGGGAAATGTCCACGTGCAACCTCAAGGCACAATTATTATCAAAAATATGTTTGGGAAAAAGGTAGCTGAAATTCCATTGGATAGCAGAAATGTTTTGCCAGGTGCTGTAAGAAAAATGGATACGGTTTGGAATCAAGAAAGATTACTTGGAAGATATACTGCCACACTTATTTCTCAATATGGAGAAGGTGCTAAGAAAAACACGCTATCTGCTGCAATTAATTTTACGGTTGCATCACCAGTAGCAATCGTACTCATTGTTGTCGGAACTATCGCAGTGCTGGGTATCTTGGTTTTTATGATTGCCGGATGGGGACGAATGTCTAAGGCAATGAAAATGATTGCTACAGGGAAATAGTTCTGGGTTTAGTTCTTCGTTAATAACTTGTTAGAATAAAGAGTAAGTTTATTGATAAAATGAGTTACTACCTTTATGATTCCAATAAGAAAATTAATCTCATCAATATTAATTTGCTTAATCGGACTGGTAGTATTTATGAATGCTGGGGATGAAGTTTTTGGTGTAGGGAATTTGCAAGCAGTCAAGGATACAATCGGAAGCTCTTCGCCAGGGGCAACAAATATTGCCCATGAAGTGAAATTCCGGTTGCCAATTAATTCCCTGGCAATCACTAGCACTGACTACATTACCATTGATTTAGGTAATTTTTCTGATGTATCGGTGGCTACAAATATTACTGGAATTTATGGAGGCACGCCTGTCTTTAGTCTAGTCGGAAAGGAAGCGAAAATAACAGGCATTATTGTTGACCCTGGGGTTGAACTTACAGTTACGGGAATTACGGCAACGAATCCCGCATCTTTGGCTAATTTTGGAGTTACGATAATTATTTCTGAAGATATTAATGGATTAATCGTGAAAAATATTGGTACGGTGATTGCTTCTGGGAGTGATGGCTCGTTTAGCGTGACTGCTTCGATTGATCCGCCTGTGGCGTCACTTGTGATTTCAGGATACACATCTCCTGGGACTTTTGTGACATTTACCAATAATGGAGCTGTAATTGGCACCGATTCAGCTGGTCCCACTGGATTCTTCAGTCAGGTTTTTACAGGACTGCAGCCCATGACTCACTCTCTGAGGATTTATGGTGTGGATCAGAGTTTACGAGCAACTGCGCCGATTTTTTTGGAAATATATACACCGATTTATCAAGAAACTACGATCAGCGATATTATTTTGCCCCCGACGATAGAGCTTGATAGTAATGTGGTGATACGAGGAGATGATTTGGTGGTTAGCGGGTCTGCTGTTCCCAACGGGGATATTAGTCTATTAACTGAGTCATATTTACGCAACTACTCAACTACTGTAGATGTTAATGGAAATTGGAATTATACAATTGCCAACACCATTGACTATTTGCCTGGAGATTATCGTGCTTATGGGATTGTGCAATCTGGTTCATTACAAAGCCTTGCAGGAACCGCTTTAGGGTTTACAGTTACATCACAAGCGACGACACCAACTCCGGCAAATTGTAACATTGCTCAAGCAGATTTGAATTGCGATACTCATGTAAACTTATTTGATTTTAGTATTTTGATGTATTACTGGGGGACAACTCAACCAGCTGGAGATATCAATAATGATGGGGTGGTGAACTTATTTGATTTTAGTATCATGATGTACTACTGGGGGACATAGTAAGACCCAATTGCAGAAAGGGGCATTGATTTGGTACGCTTGAGAGTAGTTATAATTATGGCAAGAACTAAACAGTCTTTAAGCACAAGTACTCGCAATGGAAGTAGTTTTTATCGGAAGCTATCTCCTGTTAAGAAACACGTCAACAATAGGAGGAAAACAGTGAGTAGAAACGATGAATACGATCATCTACTGGCAGATCTTAAAGATGAATTAACTGAAAAATTTGAGGTGGAACTTCGAGAAAAATTAGCAGAGGCGACTGCCAAAATTAATAAGCAGAAATCAGAAGTTAAGTATAGGATGAATGAAAAATATGACAGTGATGATGAGTATGAAACTGAAAATTCTCGACAGCACCGACATCCATCTTGGCCTTGGGAGCCAGTTGTCCACAGTCATCAGCAGGATAATTATAGAAAGGCAGTAAGTCGCGAAAATAATTACGAAGAGGAAGAACCACGAAATGATTGGCGTCAATTAACACAATATAGAAATGATCCGCCAGCTTATAAATATGAGGATGAAGAATACTCATCACCTAAACTTCGCCGACCCATTGACGTTAGACAACCCAAATATGAGAGGAGCGAAGGCAATCCACGTTACGAGCATCATGCAATGCAAGAACATAGACAAAGCGGTCATGCTGAAAATTCTAAGCCAGCGAAGTTTGAGGCTGAGTTAGAAGCACTGAAAGATAAGGTTGGGTTCTTGGAAAAGGAGTTACTGGCTTCGTATCAAAGAGAAACTGGTCTAAAAACAAGCGTCGAAAAATTAGAACAAGAGGTGGTGAGCAGACAAGCCGGATTAAGACAACAATTAGATACATTGCGAAAAGATGTCGTACCAGCTACAGAGCCAGCCAAAGATGAAAATAAATTGACTTCTCTATCAATGCAATTGACGCAGGTTATGCAGTCAATGAATACAATGATGGATGATGACCCAGATGGAAGTGTGAAAGATGTTCCTAAGGCTGTTATGCCTATTGCCGTTGATGAAGTAGCTGAAGAGGTTAGCAAGAAACAAGAAGATAAAAAAAAAGAAGTTAGCCCTAAACCTATAGAAAAAGTTAAAGAATCGGGTAAAAGTAAAAAGAAAAAAGTAATGTGGCTATTTGCTTCGCTGGTATTGGTAATTGGGGGAGTTGCAGCTGGAGCATTTTTCTTTTTAAATGGACAAACAACGGTTGATCCGGAGCTTATCAAAAATTACTTGCCTGAGGGTCAGAGCCAATCTGAACAAGCTACTCCGACGAGTCAGGCAGAAGTCGCTCCTGAAATTGCTGATAGCGAAAATGGTTCGGTACAGGGAGCAGCAACCAGCACATCACCACCTGGTAATAATTTTGAACAATCTAATGCCGACGTGGCATATGGCGAGACACGCTGGGACACGCACAAAAACCCCCAACTGGGGGTTCAGTTTGATTATCCGAGTAATTCGGCTAATGTGGTGAGAACTGATACGAGTGTCACGGTGCTGCGTAAGACAGGATATATATTTAAAATTCAGTATGTTAAAACTGCTTTGGATTTGAAGGATTACTGGAATCAAATTAAGGCTAGAAATTTGGTTTATAAATCAAGCGAAACTACTTTTCGTGATCTTCCTGCACTTTTTTTGGAGTTAGATGATCAATCAGATTATCCAGGGAATCGATATTTAGTTAAAAAAGATGATGTTATTTATGATATATGGTATGCGATTAATTCTAGTAATTTATCGGATGATGACGCCAAAAGAATTGACATTATTCTTAATTCTTTCAAATTTTTGGAATAATAAGTTTGAGGATCATTTGTTGTAACATATAATGCAATTACTATGAAGTTATTGAAATTGGGATTAGTTGGAGCAATTACGATTATTGTAATTGGAATTGTTTGGAAATATGGAACTAAAGGCAAAGTCTCGGGTGTATACACTGGACCACCAGGGACATATGAAATAGAAGTGCCCGAAAGAATTAGTTCGACTGATCCATTTGTAATCAAATTAAATGTTGATACCAAGGGTCAGAGTATAAATGCAGTTGGCTTGCACTTGAAGTTTGCTACCAATCGACTGCAAATACTTAATATGGATACAACCAAGTCTTTTTGTGAACTGTATCCAGAAAATAGATATGACAATCAAACAGGTGAGATCAAAATTTCATGCGGATTGCCATCACCGGGATTTAATGGTCAAGGAACACTAGCAGTAATAACCTTTGAACCACTGAGTGTAGGGACGACTGAGTTACAAGTACTTGAGGATAGTGCGATATTGCTAAATGACGGAAAAGCTACAAATATCTTGAAAGAATATCCTATTCGAGATGTTTTGATAGTGGGGAATCTTTAGGGTGATAGTTGGCGATAATCAGGTCATTCGTGTAAAGTAAATTATGTCTATGTCTCATCGGATATATGTGGTTTTGCTAAGCGTGGTTGTTTTTTTGATGTCAAGCAAAAGCGCTTGGGCAGCACCATATTTTTATATTGATGGACCAGCGTCAATCACGGTAGGGCAACCAGAGAATTATTATTTGCGCATTAATCCTGATGGAAATGAGCTGAATACTCTTCAGGCCGTATTTAACATTCCTAATGGTTATTTTTCAAACGCACGTATCGATATTACAGACACACGTTCGCCCACCCCCACTCCAATCTATTTAACTCCCCCACCAACTCCAACTCCCCAACTAGTTCACAGATGTGATATTTATATCAAACCAAGTACTGTCCCAGATTCTAATGGAAATGTGATTGTTTCTTGTGGATTCACAACTCCGAATACTCCTGCAGAAGGAGCATTTGTAGCACGAATAGTATTATCTGCCGCAAATACAGGAAATATAAGCTTAAATTTCGATAATGCTCAGAGCCAATTTATTGGGGGGCGCGGCAATTCAGTAACAGCAGGAGTTTCTATAAATAAGCCTATTACTATTGCTGGAGTCGGAGTTACTTTAACGCCGACACCGACTCCAACTCCAACTGGGACGATTATTCCAACTCCAACCAATACACCTACCGCCTCACCGACACCGATAGCAGGGCCTACCACTGTAACGCCAACTACAGGAGCTAGCGGAGGTGACTCTTATGGACTTAATGCTAGTGATGTAAATTTTGTGACTATCGCACCCTTCCCAACCCCTACGACTGGGGACAATGCTCCACTTGAGGTGGTTGAAGAAAATAACACTGTGCCCACGCCGCCACCAATTACTCCAAGACCCCCTGCAACTCCTTTTCCGACTCCTAACCCAGACGGAAGCACACAAGACAGTGGTGAGGTTCTGGCGGTGCAGTCGATACGGGATCTTTTGATTCCTGGCAAATCAAGTGCTGATAAGAATGTTGTTTTATTTAATTTTATTTCACTAATAACGTTATTTAGCATTATTATTGTAATTATCTGGCGGATAATAATGCTAAAAAGAAGAAATAAACTTAAACAAAGACATATAGCTGATCTTATCAATGGTGAGCTAGCGACATTAGAAACCAAGTTAACAGTACTTGAGGAGAAAGATGGTGCCAAAAGTTTCCAGGATGAGTTTGAAAAAACTCTTGATAATATACAACAGGAATTAAATGTTGATGAAAAAAAGAAAACTGAGTAGATTGATATCTTGTATTACTTGGTACAATAGCTTTAGTTATGGATAGAAGTTTTAGTAAAATTGGCTTGGGTTTTTTGACGATGTTATTGATTACGTTAAATGGGTGTGCGAATAATGTGAATGAGCCAAAGGAACCCATTACTCAAGAATTAACTCAAGAAGAAAATGAGGTTAAAAGCATAGACAATATTATTAAAGATTCTTCAGTGATCGCTGTACGCAGATCTGATCGTTTGTTGTTGGTTAATCCCGAGAATAAAGAGTTCGTGGATTTATATCACTTGCAAATTGATGAAGTGCCATTAAGTAATGAATTGTTTGATTTTAAAGTTAGTCCTAATCACAAATGGATAATATGGTATTCGTCGCGTAAAGGATTGTTGGCTTTAGATATTGAAAAGAAAGAAGTTGAGGTTATTGCAACTGTAACTGAATGGTTTAATAGAAATCCGTATTTTGAATTGGACGACGAAAATGATGTTGTTTATTGGATAGATGATAATGGTGCGGTATTAAACGAATTGGAATTGGATACGAAAAATCTTAATCCAATTCCAATTCCGTATCCCTTTGGAAACATTTTTAAAGTATCGCCAGATAATGAGAGATTTCTGTACATTACAGGATTTAATAATGAAAATTCAGCACGACCGAGATTTATGTTTTCCGATAGAAAAGGTAATCTTGATTCAACTTTTGCCAGTCAAGTTGAGCTGTCGAGTAGATTCACGGTGGAATGGAGTCCAGACAATGAGGGGATTTTGACAATTTTTGATGATCAGGTTTGGTTTTATCCTTACAATAATCCCAGTATTCCAACGAGATTTGTCCAGTATGAAAGTGGAGTTGGGGCAAGAGATATAAGAAAGTTCGGGAATGAAATATTTGTACTGGATTCCGAAGGTTATTGGCATAGATATGATTATGTAAGCAAAAAGGAAACGGCTAGAATCCCTACCGATATTGCTAAAGAATTAAGGAAACCTGTTTTTTATCCATGGGCAGATCAAATGCTTTTGATAAGTGAAAACTCCCAGGATGAAGATAATAAATTCCAAAGACTATGGTTATCAAATTACAGAGGCCAGAAAAAAATGGTATTATCGCACTTTGGGGAGGCGCAGATAGCGACGTTTAATGAACAATTGGATTAAACCAAGTCATAAAGAATTTTTTGAAGGGTAATTTGTTGTTTAATTGGGTAAACTATTTAATTCCTGGAGTAATTCTTGTGCTGGTTTGTATTCGGAATTATATTTGAGGATGTAATTTAACTCTTGTTTGCTTTCATTAATGTAGCCTCCGCTTTGATACAGTTGGGCGAGTGTAAATCTGGCATCTGGAGATTGAGGGTTTCGAAAGACTGCCTTAAGAAGAGTTTGATAAGCTTGATTGAGAGCTTGTGAGTCTTGGTTGGTTTTGCTAGTTTCGAATTCTGCTTGGAACTGGGTCAAAATTTCTTGAGAAGTGGGGCTCGTGTTCCCCGGCTTGTAGCGCGGATCTCCACTATATTGGTCAACTTGATCTAGTAATTTGCGTGGTTGAGATACAAGTGAATTAAATTTGATGGCAGCTTCTTGGTGGAAACGGCCGGCTTGAGGATAACCAAATTTGCTGTAAAGAAATCCTAATGTCATGTGTTTATAAGCAAAATAATCTTTGAGACCTGTTTGGAAATAGTTCTTAGAAGGGATACTTTGGGATAATAAATCATTAGATATTTTGTATAATTCTGGATCGTCGGTTAATGTGTCTGGAACAATAGTCGCAACTTGATATAGATAACCTCGAGGAATTAAATAGAAAGGGTTAGCATCAAAGCCCATGTAATCTGAATAAAATCCATCAGGTTCCGTCAGATAAGTAACCCGATGAGATACATTCCAACTTATTAGATCACTGGCAAAAAAAGGATTATATCCATAAGGATAACCTTGATATTGAGGATTTCTTGTTAGGAAATATTTAAGATAATAATTGTTCTTGATAAGTACAGTAACGTCAGGGCGATAATTTTCGACGAGTTGCTCATAAAGTAAGCTATAGCAAGATATATCAGAAAAACATATAACAACTGAGTTTGGTAAAGCAGTGTCTAGCATGGTGTGTGCATAATCTCTAAGTATTGTATTATTACGCTGAATTGCCGTGTCTTTATTTGATTGCACTTGGTAAAAAATACTTAGAATTATTACTAAAGCTAAAATATTTGTTGATGAAATTCTATGCTTCTTGGAACTTTGTGAGAAAAGTTTGACCATGCTTACAACCCCTGAAACTGTAATTAATATAAAGCTGATATGTCCCAGCATATATTGCCGATGTGAGATTCCGACTCCCAGTCTGTACTCCAAGTTATCAGAACTATATTCGGGAACTCCCATATAAGTTCCAAATAAAATGCCTGAAAATATAAAAAAACTTAGGATTGTAATATAAATTGATTTAGGGAGAACTTTCCAGCTAGCAATTGAACCAGTGATAGTTAGGGCAATAACTGGCCAGGTGAGTTGGTTGATTAGGAAGCCTAAATATGCCATTAGGCCACGAATATAGAAATCTATTGATTTAAGGTCTAGATAGGCAGCAACTTCTCTTTTCTGGTCTAAAATTACACCTGTATAGTCTCTCCGAGCAATCAAACGCCACCAACCATTAATAGTTTGCTCGAAAACCCATGACATATCTGCTTGATTGCTATTGAGATAAAACAATAGAAGGTTAGGGATTAGCCAAGCTAAAAATGCAACTAAGATCGCCGGCAACAATTGTCTGGTGATAAGTTTTTTGGTATTAATTTTTGCTCTTAGCGACCAATAAATCATGATAAATGCAATGAACACACTAGGGTATAAGAGAATGAATGTATGAACTGTTGATAAACCAAGTCCTAGCAATCCCCAGATTAAAAACCATAACTTGGATGGTCCAAAATTGTTGGAATTAAGAACGCTTATTTGCCATTTGATGATTGTGAAAATGAGAATCGAAGCAAATAAATTATTTAGAGCACCTACTTCAACAATGCCTCCATATAACCAAAAAATCGCAGAGAAAGTAAGTAGTAAACTAGTGGCGATTGCAATTAGTTGTGATTTAATCGTTGCCTGGGGATTTATAAATTTAAGTATCTGGAGGCCACACATTGCCATGAAACCAACCGCAAAAGCGTGCGTAGTCATGGAAAGAATATGAGCGCGGAAAGCCATGCTAGTGCCAATTGGGAGCAATGTAAATAGCTTGGTGATTAAAACTACCAATGGGTATCCTGAGGGATGGGCGACACCAAGAAGATATCCTACTGTAGCTATTTCATCCGAATCACCATACCCGATATTAGTTCTGGGGGCTGAATAATAATAAGTAGCAAACGAAATTAATACCACAAATATAAGACCATAAAGAGGAATACGTTTAGGGTTGGAGAGAAAAGAAACAAGATTCCTCATAGAACAATAGACGGAGAAGACTGGTTAGGAGAAAATGATTGCAATTCTTCAAGAGCTTGGACTGCGATTTCATTTTGAGGATCGAGCACCAATACATTTCGATACTCAATAATGGCTGAAGGAATTTGATTGATTTCTTTAAATGTTTGGGCTGCTGCCAGTCTGGCTTTGACTTGATCAGGATAGACAGTCATAGACCCCACTGCTAATTTGTGAGCAACATCAAGACGACGTTTGTCTTTCCATTGATCAATTAATTTTAGGAATTCATCTAGCACTATTGGTTTTTGGGTTGCAGCAAATCTGGAATCTGGGTGACCTGACTCGATAGAACTCCTGACTTGATCAAAATTGGTCTCTATCGGTTCTTGCAATTGAAGATAATCATTGAGGCTCCCTGCTACGTTAAGTTCTTGACGAGATTGGTCTCGATAACCAGCTCTAAGATAAATTACGCTATTAAACTGGTAAGTCCTGATTACATTACTTAAGAAATAAAGTCTCATCCTATCACTGCTAGGAATGGGAGTAGCCATAACTGACTCTGATAAATTAAAGTCGCTATCTGGGAATTCACTTGGTTGTGTTCTTACTAATTCTCCATAGATGCCGTAAGGCACGTAATAAGTAAAGCCTTCGTTTATTCCTAAGAGATGATAATAGTATTCGGAAATTTCTACCGCGTAGACTGGTCTTTTATCGATGCTCCAGGTAATGTAGTCAAATGTTCTAAAGGGATCGTCTGCGTAGAGGAAATTACGAAGATCAGGCTGAGCGGCAAGTTGTTTGGCAACTAAGGGATAAGCGCGAGGTAGAATAATCACATCAGGGCGGCGGCGATTTACGGATTGTTCATACATTAACGCAAAACAGCTGGTGTCAGTAAAACACGTGACTAGTGAGTTCGGCTTGACCTGGTCTAGAATCTTGGAATAAGTTTGGGAAACAAATCTGAAATTGCGGAGATTTGATAGCGGATACTGGAAATATATGGTAATAGTTTGGGAAATTATAATAATTGAAAAAATTACGATCGCAGTTTTGTAAACTTGAACATTGAGAACTTGAAGCCCAAGCTGAAGTCGATTAATAATAAAATTAAGTCCGAGGGAAAATGTTAAGGGCCAAAAAACATAACCCATCAAGAGCAATCTTTGCGCGTTGGCTTGAGAGCCAAAATGATTTGGCCAACCAAGAATACCTGCAAAAAAAGGACCTGTTATTAGAACAGTTGTTAAATATACGATGAATAAGGGGATGTTTTTGCGTGCCATGACATAAAAACCAAATAGGGATGTGATAATCACAAAATATCCAAATTGATTGGCAATTTCTGTCAAATATTTAGGGAGGAATTTAAAAATTGCTTCCATATTAATCTGAGGCAAATACCCATTAATAACCTGTCCTGTTTCGGGGATGACCCCACTAAACTCAGATCTGACAACATGCCTTAGGAAACCTGAAAATGTAGGATCGAAGTTCCAAGAAAAAAATGCATTTTGAGTATTTTGAAAGAATAAAATTAGATAGCTAAATGAAATTGTTAGAAATGAAATCAAAATAAGCTGTACCCAATAGCGAAATTTAATTTGTTTGAAGTTTAAAATAACTGCTAACAATAATAAGGGGCTAATTAAAACAATTGTGTGGTGGTGGCTGAGTGATAAACCAAGAAGAACTGCATTAACTATCCAAAATCTTAATGAAGTTGGTTTATATATGATGCTAATTAGACTTCTATATATTAAAGCAGTTGTTAATAACACGTGGAGCGCAAATACTTCGGTGATTGTACCGTATAACCAAAATAATTGAGTTATTCCAATAGCAACGACTGAAATAAATGAGGTTACTTTATGCGCAGTTGACTTATTTAATAAGTTGGATGTGTCGAAATATTTAAGTAAATGTCTTATTGCTTTATAAATTAAAACAAGTGTGGTGATGGAAAAAATTGTACTTAATAAATGACCTTTGAATGCAATTGATCCTGCTATAGGCAACTTAATCCACAAACTTAAAATAAGCATATACAAAGGATAACCAGGTGGATGAGCGACTCCGTTTTGGTATGCAACTGCAAGAAATTGATCTGAATCAGAATAGCCAACGTTTACCTGGGCGATTGTTGTGATGTAGAGAATGGAGAAAACGATTATTATAAGCGTCACCCAAAAGTTATCTTTATTTATGAGGCGGTTTATCATATTGAACAGCAGTATATACAATCAGTTTAAGTTTACCAAATTATTTTGGCTTATATATAATCAACTTCTACGTAGGTTTGATAATAATTGCTGTTCTTGAAGGCAGATAAATTTTGACGCTGCCTGGCTGATTATGAAATTGACCTTCTACATACGGGTAACCATTGGAAGTATCAATACGTCCAAATCCTCCTAATTTCAAATCGTCAGTGTTAAATATAATCTCATATTGACTGGCCGATGGAACTCCAATCTGATAGTCAGGGTATGATTGGTTTGGATGAAGATTGACGATCAACACATGTTCATTTTTTTGAGCGATGAGACATTTGTGAGCTTCGTGTATGTAAAGTAAGTTGGGAAATTCTTGAGAAAGAATTTGAAAATTAATATCGAGATTCATAAGCTGTTGATCAAAATTATTGAGATATTGATAACGGAGTTGAGGGTTATCAACCAAAGACCATTGGCGTCTGGCGTAGTGATATGAGTAATTATTACCTGCCCGAGGGAAGTCCACCCATTCGGGATGACCAAACTCATTGCCAATGAAATTAAGCCAGGATTCTCCACCGAGGAAGTATGTCATTACACGGATAATTTTGTGCAGGGCAATTCCTCTGTCTATAACAATATCTTTGGTATCAATATCCATGTTGTGATACATATGTGAGTCCATCAACCAAAAAGCAATCGTTTTATCCCCGACTAATGACTGATCATGCGACTCAACATAGGCAATATGCGATTCATGTCTACGGCGGTTAGTAAGCATTTGGTATATATCCTCTATGGACCAGTGATCATCCACTTTATCGCGTAATAATTTTATCCAGTAATCAGGAATTCCCATAGCCAAACGATAGTCAAACCCAAGTCCGCATTCTTGCACAGGGCGGGCTAACCCGGGTATCCCTGAAACTTCTTCAGCAATTGTGATTGCAGGCTTGGTATGAGCAACTTCATTTGCTAGTTGAAGATAAGCAACGGCATCTTTATCGACATTGTTATTAAAGTAATCATCATAACTAGCAAACGATCTATGTCCATGATCGAAGTAAATCATACTTGTAACACCATCGAATCTTAGACCATCAAAACGGAACTCCTCCTGCCAATATCTAACATTACTAAGAAGGAAACGGAGAACTTCGAGCTGTCCATAATCGAAAAGCCGAGTATCCCAGTCAGGGTGAAGCCCTTTGGCTCCTGCATGGAAATATTGACCCTCTGTCCCGTCAAAGTTATTTAGACCTTCATCATAGTTTTTTACTGAATGAGAATGAACAATATCTAATAAGACGGAAATTCCTAAATTATGACAAGCATCAATTAGCTGCTTAAGATCATCTGGGGATCCAAAGTAATTACTGACAGCAAAAAAATTACTGACTTGATATCCAAAGCTTCCATAGTAAGGATGGTGCATGACTGCCATGAGTTGAATGGCGTTATAACCTTGGTTATGAATACGGGGCAAAATTAGCTGAGTAAATTCGTGGAAAGAACCAACCTTACCTTCTTCTTGTGCCATTCCAATGTGTGCTTCATAAATACGGAGCGATTTGGGGACAGATGGTGATTGATGTTGCCATTGATAAGGTGTGTCAGGAGAGAAATGTTGACCGGTGAAACTGCCATCAGGGAGTTTGGATATGCTTTTGATATAAGCTGGGATACGATCACGAGCTTCGGATTGGGTGAGGACATGAACCTTAAGATGACTTAGATGTTGAAGAACTGATCCTTGGTCTGTATCAGGGAGAAAAATACTCCAAACTCCATTTGAGTCCCGTAACAATGGATGGCTTGATCTGTCCCATTGATTAAAATCACCAATTAAATTTAGTTGCATGGCACCCGGGGCCCATTCTCGATACCACCAGCCTGATCGGTCTTGAGATTGTCCGCGATTAAAACCAAGATACTCATGTCCATGACTGGCATTTTCGATTGATCCGTAAGCTTTGATTAGTCGGCTACGAACCCAGCCGTAATGATTGTTACGATCTTCAAGATTCTGTTTATATGGTTCTAGCCAAGGATCCAGCTGAATTAATTTCCCGGGATGATACATAATTGTCATCATACCTGATTTGAGCTGTTTAGTTGAATACGGTATGTAAGAATTGAAAAATCATGTAATCTTAATTAATGAACAAATGTTGGTTAAGTGATGGGTGGATATATCAAGTATTTTGTGGAAGATGGGAAGGTTTGGATGAAGACAAATCTTTTTGGGAAAATTTAAATGAGCTAGATTGGGATAAATTAATAAGTTTGGGGATGAAAACGGTATATTTACTTGGGGTTTGGGAGAATGAAGGACCTATCATTGTAGACGAAGAAGAAGGTCAAAATCTGGAAGGGAAAAATGGACGAGTTCCATCAATGATGGCGATTTCAAACCATGCTAAGCCAAGTGGAATATTTGGGTCCGTAGATGAACTGAAAATGTTGATATCAACGCTACATGCCAAAGGGGTAAGAATAATTGCTGATTTTGTACCCAATCATACTTCTACCGCTCATCCTTGGATTCAAACGCATCCTGAGTATTATCTGAAAGAAAGGAATGAGTTTATATATGAATTTAGTGGAGACGTAGTGAAACTAGATTATGGAAATAATGATTTACGAAGTGAAATGAGTAATGTCGTAGAAAAAATATATGAGCTGGGATTTGATGGAGTTCGTTGTGACATGGCTCATTTAATTCCAAATGACTTTTGGAGTAAGTTGATAAAAAATATGAAAAGTATAAACGATGATTTTGTATTTCTGGCTGAGTGCTATGGAGATACGCCGTTTGATCAAAAGAATATTAATACATTGATTGAGTCGGGTTTTGACGGAACTTATGATCATGTTTTTTATGGTAATTTGGCACGCGTAGTTATTGACGGACATTCAAGTTGGGAGATAGCTAATCACTTAAATTATTTAAAAACTGAAACTGATCGTGAGAAAATTCGTGTTCATTATGCAGGCAATCATGATGATCCGCCATTGAACAATCGACATCATGACGAGAGTCTGGGAGAAAAAGTTAATAAATATAGACAAGCTTTAGTCTGCTTAGTGCTTCTTGGGGGTGGGGTTGGTTTGTTTGCCAATGGATTCCTTAGAGGTATGAATCGAAGGCTAAACCATCACTCAATTGATATGCTGAGTAAAGATAGCAATGAATTACTAAGCGAAATTGGCAATGATTTAAAAGAAAAAATCCAGTTATGTAATTTGGTTAGAGGTAAAATTAATAGTTGGGAGGTTGATCAAGAATTATTAATTGGGAAAGATGAAAATGATATTACGAAAGTAATAATCAATCTGACACCAAATCAATGTCAAATTCCCAGCTTTTTGACATTTGCGTCACATATTAGAAATGAAGAAGATAGTATTGTCCCAGGACAGGTAGAAATTTATATTTGATTAACTTAAATATCAAACTTATTGCGTCAAATGTGGATCTATTTAGTTTTGAAATTTTTTGCCTTTTGACTTTAGTTGTACGGGGTTCTACTATGATATTTGCATACAATTTTGCCTCAGATGCGAGGTAAATTGGAATGTGCATTAAAAATACCAAATATACTGAAAATAATAATTAGTGATTTTCTACACAAAAAAAATATTTAATAGAACTTAACAAAAATGACTCTGCCAAAAGTGCTCATGTTCGGGTGGGAATTACCACCGCATAACAGCGGAGGTCTAGGAGTGGCATGCTACGGACTGACGAAGGGATTAAGTGATTTGGGCGCAAAAATTACATTTATTTTGCCCAAAAAACTTGAGGTAAATGCTCCATTTATGGAAGTAAAATTTGATCGATTACCCTTGGTCAATGCGGTAGCAGTAAATTCTTTGCTCCAAGCTTATATGACGGCTTGGGGGTATCGAAAAATAATTGTTAATGGCAAAGAACTGGATCTAACGACAATGGGAGATACTATATATGAGGAAGCTATTAGGTTTGGAAACGTAGCATCACAATGGGCAAGTCATCTAGATCATGATTTAATCCACGTCCATGATTGGATGACATATCCTGCGGGGAGAGCGGCTTCGAGTGTCAGCGGGAATCCTTGGGTGGCACATGTCCATGCAACTGAGTATGATCGAGCTGGTGACCGGCCTGACACTAGGATTGCTCAGATCGAGTATGAGGGATTAAACAATGCGGATCGTGTAATATGTGTAAGTGATTTGACCAAGCGTACAGTGATGCGCAAGTACGGGATAAAAGGAGATAAGATTGATATTGTATATAACGGAGTCTCAATGGATGATTTCCCCCGAGTTGACACACACGATCTGTTGCCTAATTCAAAAGTAGTATTGTTTTTGGGGAGGCTGACGATGCAGAAGGGTTTGGAGTATTTTTTGCAGGCTGCGAAACGAGTGCTTGAGTATGAACCAAAGGCTGTGTTTGTGATAGCAGGCTCGGGAGATCTAGAACAACAGCTAATTTTGCAGGCAAGTTTGTTAGGGATCGGCGATAAGGTTATCTTTACTGGTTTTATAAGAAATCCATTGCAAAGAGCAAGTTTGTTTCAGAGGGCTGATGTATTTGTCATGCCTTCAGTCTCAGAACCATTCGGGCTTGTCGCACTAGAAGCTTTGGCTAATCAAAAACCTGTGATCATGTCGTATGAGTCGGGAGTGGCTGAAGTAATTAAACATGCACTCAAGGCTCATTTTTGGGACACTAATGAACTGGCCAATATGATGGTCAGTGTGTTGCGACATAAGGAATTAGGTAACGAACTAGCCAGTGGTGGTTATCGAGAAATGCAAAAACTATCTTGGAACGAGGCCGCAAATCGAACTATGGATGTTTATAATAAGTTAGTGATAAGAAATGGAGTTTATTAAATATGGCTAGCGTGTGTTTTTATTTTCAAATCCATCAACCATTTAGATTAAAACCTTATCAGGTTTTTCATATCGGTAAAGATCATAAGTATTTTGGTGATGAAGAAAATACGGATAACGATAACAAAACAATTTTGCAAAAAGTTGCTAAAAATAGTTATTTACCAGGGCTGAAATTAATTAAAAAAATGCTTGAAGACCATGAAGAATTTAAGGTCAGTTTTTCGATTAGCGGAATGGCAATTGAACAATTTGAGCAATACGCACCAGAGGTAATTGAGGTGTTAAAAGACATAGCTAGTAATCCAAGAGTAGAATTTTTGGCTGAAACTTATTATCACAGCTTGGCTTCTGTATATAGTGAAACGGAGTTTGCTAGCCAAGTAAAGATTCATCATGAGAAAATAAAATCTTTGTTTGGATATTCTCCAACAGCATTGAGAAACACAGAATTAATATATGATAATAAATTGGCGGCAGTGGCTGAACAAATGGGATATGAAGTAATTTTGGCGGAAGGAGCTGATGAAATTTTGCAGTGGCGGTCACCAAATTTTGTGTACGCTCCTATAGGTACCCAAAATGTTAAGTTAATGCTAAAAAACTACAGGCTTTCAGATGACATTGCTTTTAGATTTTCGGATCGCAATTGGGAAGGGTGGCCTTTAACAGCTGAGAAATATGCGAATTGGTTGGCCGATGTAAATGGAAATGGTTATGTAATTAATTTGTTTTTGGATTTTGAAACATTGGGCGAACATCATGGCGACGGGAGTGGAATTTTTGATTTTTTCCGTCATTTACCAAAAGCGGTTTTAGAACATCAAGATATGGATTTTGTGACGGTGAGTGAAGCTGCACGGAAATACCCACCTGTCGATTTGGTAGATGTTGTTAATCCAATTTCTTGGGCAGATACGAAAAGAGATTTGTCAGCGTGGACTGAAAATGCAATGCAAAGAAATGCAATAAAATCGTTGTATGAAATTGAGGAACAGGTTATGAATAGCGGTGAAATTGAACTAATACATGACTGGAGAAGATTGCAGACTAGTGATCATTTTTACTACATGAGTACCAAGTTATTTGGAGATGGTGAAGTGCATGCTTATTTTAGCCCATATGAATCTCCGTATAATGCCTTTACAAACTATATGAATGTGCTTCATGATATTACTTATAGATTAAATAATTTGATTAGTAACGAATCTTAGAAATATGCTTAATATTCTTGAATATTTGTATAGTGAACCAAAGTGGCAAGCGAAATTAACTGATGAATCTAAGTTTTTTGTGTGCCAAGATGGAACAAAAATTGATAGTCTAATTGGACTGAGGGAAATGCTGATGTCGATGTCAGATGAAACATTAGGGACGATGGTAAGTGATGAATACAACTATTTGGCATCTTGGGTTGCAGATGCTATCGGTGATTCGACATTGGCAGCAGAGCTACAGTCGAGAACCGCACGATGGGAATTATTGAGTGCACTTGAGAGTCATATGATACGGAACTTGGCGTTGCCGAGTTATCTAGGATCACGGTGGCTCAGAAGTGCAAATAATGCGTTTGTAATTAATGATCAAGTTAGCATCACTAACTTGATTGAAGCAAAAGAGATGTTAGAGAGAGACGGGAACAATGAGTTATATGCCAATATTAAGCACAACAAACATGATTTTGTAAATTGGGTGAGATATTCCGTGGGTGACTATATATTGGCTGATATGATTGAGGAAACCGAAAACATCGAAAAAAATAACTCATTAATTATTGATCATATACAAATGTTGGTTTTGGCTGAAAAATCAGCACATGAATCATGTGGCTGTGGGAATTGTGATACTTGTGGGAAATAGTAAAAATGTGGCAAGAGAAAAATTTGCAGTGGCGTAAAGAGTAGAGGAAATCGTAAATCACAAAAGATGTTTTAAATACTATGTGGTGAAATCATGCGGGTAAATTTCTTGAATGGTTTTGAGTAATAGTTGGCTTGCTTGGTTGGGAGACATTTTTAGATTAATTCCAGCAGCTGCAGGGTGTCCGCCGCCGCCAAGTTGGGCTGCAATTTGACCTAGATTATACTTCTTTGAGTCCCGAGTTCTAAGACTAACTTTGACGACATTTGGATCTATTTCTATAAAACTGGCTACGATTTCCCAACCGATTACTGATTTTAAAATATTTGCGACTTCGCTATTCTGGATGAAATTGGGATCAATATCATGATTATCTAAATCTTGGTAACTTATATTAGATATGATAATTTTCGAGTTTGAATATGATTCTAAATGAGTTAAGGCTAGACCTAGGTATTTGACCATGTCTGAGTGTTGATGATTATTAAGGTCAAATAAATATTGAGGGAATTCAGGGTTAATCTTTGCCAATTGTGCACCAGCAGTAAGGGTTTTGGTGGTGGTCCCGGGATACTCAAATCCACCTGTGTCGCTGTGAATCCCTACATATAAATTAATAGCCATCTGAGGGGTTATATTTAATTCCCAAGATTGAAAAAGATAGAATAATATTTCGCAGACTGAAGGGGCCGATGGATCAATCAAATTAATATCTCCGAACCCTTGATTGGTAATATGATGATCAATCACGATAGTCTGCAGATGAGTTGGAAAATTCACTGGTGAAGATTTGGTTATTTGATTTGGTGAAGATGAATCTTGAATGATAAATAAATCAAACTGCGATAAGTCTATTTGATTAAATGATTGAGATAGAACTTGATCATATCCAGGAAGATGTTCAAAAATGTCTGACTTAGGAGAATCACCTGAGATAATCTTGAATTGTTTATTTAATTGAAGAAGTGCTTCTGACATAGCCAAAACTCCCCCGACGCTATCAGCATCCGGACTAGGGTGGCAGTGCAATAAAATACAATGTGATTTATTAATTGCTTCTAAAATCTGAGTTGATATTGATGTAAAATCTCCCATATTTATATAAAAAGTTTCCCAGCTAAATACTTGCGCCAGACTTCATATAATTCTGCGGTAGCAATTACATCCCGAGAAACATATTTTACTATTTCATCAAGTTTGCCCTGATGAAATAATTTGGATACTTCCATACCAGAAATACCTGGCAATTTAGGATTGGAAATATCAAGGGCTTTGCAGATTGTTTCTAATTTGAATGGTCGATTATTAAGTCGGAATTTGTAAGATAGGTCAACAAACTTATCATCGGATCCGTGCGTTTGAAACGGAACTTTAATTCGGTTGACTGCAGATCTGAAAGTTAAAAAAGGAAAATCAAAGCCTGAACCATTGTATGTAACAAATCTTTGGTACTGGCTAGCAATGTCCCAGAAATCACTAATCATCTCAGACTCTGTTGAATAAGCTTGGGAAGTAAAGTTTTCTACTTCTATTGTGGCCTTTTCAGGTGATAAGTATAAAACTTTACCCTGATTTGAATTAGGATTATAGAGTCCGATAGTCAAGACAGATCCATACATAGGATATAAGCCTGTTCTGCCATGCAATTGTCGTTTGGTCCCTTTGAAATCTTTTTCTAGATTATTAATAAAGTAATCTTTGTCAGTTTTGTCTAAAAATGTAAGAGATTTGCCAACTGTTTCAATGTCAAAAACCAAAGTAGGAACAGCGACAAGGTATGGTTCGATATCTTCATCTGTTATTAGCTTGGCTGATTTTATATTAATTATTTTTTCTTGTTGATAGTTATCTAAAATTCCTGTGATGTGGAATACTTTACTTGGAATTAAATGGACACTGGGCAAAGCTTCAGGCCAAACTCTTGCACCGATTAATCCTGCTTGTGTGCTTAATTGTACATATTGATAATCGTCTCCAGCTGCAGTTTTTTTGGAATCACATGATATTACTGCAAATTTATCATTTATCTTAGTGGAGAGGTCTGACATAGCTGTATTTTACATAAGTATATTGCAAAGAGTCAGTATGTATTTCAGAACGATTAACTTCGCTAATAGTTTCCTGGTGCTTAGGGTTTACAAAACCTATATTATAGGATATACTATGGCGACTTATGTTACTACTTGTGAATGGCAAAAAAATACTATTTGACTGGGCATCTGTCATTACAGCCTTATTACTAATATTATTTGTTTTTGTTGCGGGATCTAACCTGCAATATAATACCGCGTTTGTAGATGAAGCTATTTATGCAAATGTGGGTGAGGAATTCATGCGTCAAGCATATTGGGATGCGCCACTGAGCTGGATGGGAGGCTCTTATGCCTATCCTGTTATGAGTGCAACGATAAACAGACTTTCGGGATTATGGGGTATAAGAATGGCATCAACTATTATGGTTTTGATTGTCGCTTGGTGCGTAGGAATAATCGGCAAACGAGTAGCTGGTAATTGGGGGCG
Organism: uncultured Gammaproteobacteria bacterium; assembly: GCA_964444295.1. Classification (GTDB taxonomy): domain Bacteria; phylum Patescibacteriota; class Microgenomatia; order CAYXHB01; family CAYXHB01; genus CAYXHB01. The sequence continues at coordinate 28,735 of CAYUGO010000001.1, forward strand.
ACCACTAGCCATTGGTTTTTATCTTTTTTCGGCGCCAACTCTTAGCGTAGCTCAATTAGCTACCTACGATGCACCAAGTATGATGACATTTACAATTGGTGCATTAGCTCTGATATTGAGCCTTGATCAACAGGGGTGGAAAAAATATTCATTGATTGCCCTTTCGGGAATTATGATAGGCGGATCTATATTAATTAAATACGTGACCATTTTGGCTACCGCACCTCTGGCGTTGCTGCACATTACCGCAAAGAAACAATGGTTTTTAGGCGGTTTGTTTTGGGGATGGATATTAATCGCTATAATTTCTCCGTATGTGTATCTAAACTATACGGATCTACATGCATATGCGATCGGCGGTAATTCAATTGAGATTACTTCACGAATGAGGATTTTGCTGCAAATGATTGAACAGATTCCCGCTCAATTTATTGGAGCTCTGTTAACTGCAATACTATTAGTTATTAATAGAAATAAGGGTAAAAAAGATAGAATCTGGATAATTTTATTAATAGGTGCAGCTCCGATTATTTATCACCTTGGTTCTGGAAACATTAGATCATTTAACAAACATTTGTCTTTGGCAACAGTTATGTGGGCTCCACTGTCTGCCTGGAGCACAATTACTATTTCGAAGATGTATAGACATTATCGTTTGTCACATGGACTTGTTGCTAATAGTATGCAGTTGATTAATTCAATTGTTTTGATTGCTATTTTTACCAGTTTATGGACTACCTTCAGCATTCATTGGCGATTTGAAAGATCATGGCCTTCAGCCAGTAAAACTGTAGAGTATTTGGATAAGAGATTAACAACGGGGGATAAGGTGTTTGCTGAGGGGGCAGCTACTTATAAGTATCATTTATTCCGAGGGTTTGGAGATCCATCTGCATGGCCAAGCACTTGGTATTATCAAAGAGATGGCAAATATGGAACTGAAGCGATGAAGGATGCGATTGAAAACCAAGAATTTAGATACATAATTCTTAACAAATATTTTACAAGTGAAACAGATGAAGCTATACTTCCAACAGTTATTGAGAATTATGAGCCTGTATTTGATGAGAAATATCTTCTCTCTGGCGTCCATGAAATGACTACTACTGTTTGGGAAAAGAAATCTAAAAAGCAGTTTGGGTTCTTTGATTTGTTAGTAAAATCTGAAATTGAATCGAATTTAATTTAATAAATATGTTAATTCAATCAAATAATTATATTCAAAATAAAAACTGGCAACGAATCCCTGGATCAATATTTATGATGGCAGGTTTGGTTTATTTGTCTTGGTTAGTTATGAACCTTAATTATGACAACTTGTTAATTTCGATCCCTTTTGGGTTGGTGCAGATATTAACTTTTTTTATTGTAAGCATTTCAGTAATAAATAATTGGTCAAGTACTTATAGAAAAGATCGACTACAAAAGAGTGTAACACCTGATGTAGGGGTAGTTATTCCTACATACGGAGAAATAATTCAAATAATTGAACCGACAGTTTTATCATTATTAAATTCAAATTATGAAGGAAAAATTGTAATAGTTTTGTCTAATGATGAACGCAGCCAAAAGAAGGAGAACCAACTTCAGATGCTTGAGGAACGAATAAACAATCTGCTTATTAGCCAGAATTATAAAGGTGAAAGAGTATTCTATCTAAGACATTCAAGTCCTCATGACCAAGCCAAGGCAGGAAATTTGAATCAAGCTATGGAATATATTAAAGAAAGGCATCCTGAAATTGAACTGTTAATAACTGAGGATGCCGATGAAATTGCCTATGCTGATTTTGTAGATGCAGTGGTGGGATATTTTGAGAATCCGCAAGTCGCATATGTGCAAACAATCAAACAATCTCTGACTCATCCAAGTGATCCGTTTGGAAATCAGGATCTTATGTTTTATTGCCGGACTGCGGCATCACGGGATGCTTGCAACTCAATGTTTTCGTGCGGATCTGGAGTCATGTGGAGAATTAGGGCGTTGGAAGATGTCGGAGGGTTTAATACTTGGAACTTAGTTGAAGACCTAACAACTTCATACGAAATGTTAAGCCGTGGATGGGAATCCAGATTTCATTATGAGCCTATGTCTGAAGGTCTGGCTCCTGAGGATTTGCCTAATTATATAAAACAACGCGGAACTTGGGCTATCGATACGATGAGAATTTTCTTCTGGAATAATCCATTGTGGAAAAAAGGTTTGACATGGAGACAGAAGTTGCAGTTTTTGGAACCCTGTTTGTTTTATATAAATGGATTTGTAACTACAAGCATGATTATCGTGGCCTCATTAAGCTTATTGTTTGAAGCCTGGCCGACAACCGCAAATGCTTGGGAACATGGATTAATGATGTTGCCATACTTCTTGGCAATGGAAACATATTTCTTGATTCTGGCTGGGAATATTCCATACTATCGGGTTCGCCAAATGTGGGTGGGTCTTGCACCAGTGTTTGTCAAAGCTACGATTATCGCCTTAATGTATGGACCAAATAAGAAACCTAAATACAAAGTTACCCGCAAACAAAATCAGTATTCTAATTATTTATACATGGTTTGGCCGCAAATCGGATTACTAGGATTATTGGTTGCTGGTTTAGGTAAAACTATTTTGACTACTCCACTCTATAGCGCTTTTGACTGGGGAGCTGTTTTCTGGAGTTTGTATTTGGCTTCATTTTTGGTACAAATTATCAAGATATCATACTGGGGTTGGCAACCAATCTATCAATTAAATGTATCGATATTGGATCAAAATGTGTTGGGAAGAATTAAAAATGGTCTAACTTCAGCAATTAAAGAGGCTCTTCCTATACAAATTAGTAAAGATTAAGAATCATTTTGGGGAACAACAATTACCCGCTTTATAATCGGTTTGGGAATATCGACATGCTCTCCGGTGGGATAATCACGAATAGATTGCCATAGATTAGAACTGGTGTAACGGAAATTACGTCCATTACGAGTCCCTGGATCTTGAGTGATGAATTGTTGTGTGTTGGCATCATATCCATTAATCACCAACATATGCCGATTAGGTCCTGGAGCTGTAAAGTTGGGGTTGTCCAAAAGTTGACCATTCATGGGTGCAATAATTAGTTTGTTTGTTTGCAAAATACGAATTAAATCACTGACATCTTTAGGTGTAATAATTTCAATATTTGATAATTGGAAATAACCTTGAAGAATCCTTGTGACTGTATCTTCTACCGATGTATCCACGAATGAATTGTAGTTATCTGTTTGATATTGGGCTAATTTAATAATTGTATCGTTAGCAATTTGGGGAGTAAGAGGGAGATTATGTACCCAAGAATAAACAATCAAGCTGGATGTTTCTTCACATGCATCTTGAAATCTAGCATCTGACCATTGTCCATAAGGAGCTTGAGAAGCAAAAGGTGCATTCCGAATTACTGTTTGAATTGGTGGAAGTGATGGAGATAGCGATATTGGAGTGATGGTTGGTTTAGCAGACGAAGGAACTGGAGTAGTGGTCGGAAAATTAGAGATGGATTCAGAAGATGATTCACGAGTTGGTTGATATTGAATAATTGTTATCAAGCTTAATAATGAAAATAAGACGATAAGGAAAATCCAAATATAACGAAAAGTGACTGATGTTGGTAATTGATTATGAGAGGGTTTTCTTAAGTTCATCTAGTTGCTGGGAACGTAATGTGAGGGAAGGATTAGAATCAATAATCTGAGCTGCCTTGTCAATATAACTTGTCACTTGCGGGAGTTTTTGGAAATGATGACTTAATCTGGCAAGCCGCATGTAAGCACCTGAAGTCCAGACATCTTTGCTATATTTATCTTCGTCTAATGAAGATAATTGTTGTGCAAGGGATTCTAGCTTGGGAATCACTTGATCATCTCCTGCCATGCCTCGGGCAAAAAGTAAATGCACTTGGAAATCAATTCTAACAGCAAGGCGATCATGATTGGGTGGAGGAAAATTATTAAGATTATCAAAAGCTTTTTGGAAATAAATCGCAGCTTGTTGCCAGTCTGTTTCAAATTCTTGATAGTATTTGCCAGTGTTGAAATATGGCAAAGCCAAGGCTTGAGGGAGGCGGGAATTTTGGGCAATTTCTACAGCTACTAAAACTGAATGGTGAGCTTGAACCTGATATGCATCAGCCATTTGAGGCGATACTTGCTGATGTAAATGTTTGAAGACATTAAATCTAGAACACATCACCTCAGAAGCACCTAGTAAATCATCCTCTTGAATATAGGAAACAAAAGCTCGATCAGTTAATTCTAAAGATGTAGCAAAATCTCCAGATTCACGAGCAGTTTCTGCTTGAGTGTGAAGTTCGCGTGCGGTCATAGAGTGATTATACGATATGAGAATAGGGAAATTTGAATTTATGTAAATATTTCTAAAGGGATGTCTAATCTTTTTATGATCTGCATTTGAGTTTGAATCTGGGCATCGGTGTGAAAGATGATATGAACTTGATCTAATAAAATTGATTCATAAAGTAACTCTTTTGTGTCGTTTTGGATGGTTTTAATTAATGAATCATGCCAATCGTTTTGAGAAATTTTTCCTAGAGTTATATGTGGATCAAATTTGTCACGAGCGTAGACAAATCCATTGTTGTATAAGTTATCAATTTCAATTGAATTAAATTTATTTTGGGTTAAACGTTGGAAATCTTTTTGTCTAATTGTACCTGGATTACGATATTTAAGCAGAATATCCATTAATAAATTATGTTGTTGATTAAGCCATTGTTGGTCTATTGATAATTTGATGAATTGATCTCCATCGCGGGTAGGCTCGATAATGACTTTAATAATATTAAGTTGGTGTGCATATTTCCATTGATGAACAAATTCCACTGCCTCATCAAAAGCCGGTTGATTATCAGATTCTGACATTGGTAATAGAATTAATCCGATGTGAGGAGGAAGATCAAATGAATTAGGCCATTTTGATTGAAAATCTGATTTTATCTGATCAATTAGTTTAGATTTTAGGTCAAAACCGACCGACAATATTGTCTCTACCGAATTCCATTGATACATAGTACTAGGAGTATACAATATGCTTGTGACATACTTATCTTAATGCTTGCCAAAGTTATTTCAGGAGCGGTGGTAGGGCTGGAAACAACTCAGATTACAGTTGAGGTAGACGTATCTAACATGGGATTGTTTCGGTTCACGGTTGTAGGATTGCCTGATAAAGCGGTGGAAGAAGCAAGGGAAAGAGTGATGAGTGCGGTAAAAAATAGTAATGCAAGTTTTCCACAACATCGGATTACTGTTAATTTGGCTCCGGCTGATATCCCGAAAATAGGGCCTGCTTATGATCTGCCAATTGCTTTGGGAATATTAATAGCTCATGGAGAAATTGAGGCTAATATTGAAAAATATATGTTTGTAGGAGAGTTGTCCCTAGATGGATCGATAAGACATACAAATGGAGTTTTGCCTTTGGCAATTTTGGCTAGAGACTTAGGATTGAGGAGGATTTTTGTGCCAAGCGTAGATGCAAGAGAAGCATCTGTGGTTTCGGGAATTGAAATCGTGGGATTAGATTCATTATCACAATTATTGCAAATTCTTGCAGGTCAAATTGAAGCTCCAGTGCATGGATACACTCCATATGTAAATCTCTTAACTGAATTGTCCAGTAGTATATTTGATTTTGCTGATGTTAAAGGTCAAGAGCAAGCAAAAAGAGCAATGGAAATTGCGGCAGCTGGCCATCACAACATTATGTTGCATGGAGTCCCTGGCGCAGGGAAAACGATGCTTTCTCGTGCATTGCCTTCGATATTACCTTCGATGGATGAGTCAGAAGCTTTGGAGGTGACTAAGATTTATTCAGTAACAGGAAATTTGCCTAGTGAGAAATCATTAATGACTATTCGTCCTTTTCGATCTCCTCATCATACTACCAGTCGAATTGGATTAATCGGCGGGGGTAGTCATCCAATGCCAGGAGAGATTTCTCTAGCTCATCGAGGAGTGTTGTTTTTGGATGAGTTACCAGAATTTCCTCGAGATGTGTTGGAGGCGTTGCGGCAACCATTGGAGGATGGAATTGTAACTATTTCTCGAGCTGCTGGGACAATTCAGTATCCAGCAGAATTTTTGCTGGTTGCAGCTGCCAATCCTTGTCCATGCGGATATTATGGCAGTTCTTCACGAGCCTGTACTTGCCCTGCAGGACAAATTGGCCGATATCAGAAGAAATTGTCAGGTCCTCTACTCGATCGAATTGATTTGCATGTGCAGGTTAATTCAGTTCCGTTGGATAAATTAACAAGTATTGAAGAAGGTGAAAAATCAAACGAAATTAGAGTTCGAGTTGAGAAAGCTCGCGCAATGCAAAGACAAAGATTTGTAGATTTGAAGTTGCACGCCAATGGGCAGATGTCCAGCCAGCATGTGAGGAAAATTTGTTCACTTGATATTGAGAGCGAGTCTCTTCTCAAACGAGCTGCAGATCAGTTACACTTATCGGCACGGGCTTATTTTAGAATTATCAAAGTAGCGCGAACTATTGCGGATTTATCCGAGACTGAGAATATTACTAAGGCTCACATTGCCGAGGCATTACAGTATCGAACCATGATCCAAAATTTATAAATATGTATATCGATATTTCTATTCCTATTAATATGAAAAGTGCTGAGTTGAAGGCTAATGCTTTTGAGGAGGCGATAAATCATTCAATCTTTATCGATCAGCACATGGTATTTGGAACACATTTGGATTTGCCAAATATTGGAGCTGAGGCGGTTGAGTTTGATAATCTAATCGGAGATTGTTTGGTGGTGAAAATCCCGGATTCAGCAAAGGCTATTGAGCTGGGTCATTTGTTAAAACTGCCGTTAGTTCCCGGCGGTCGGGTAATATTTAAAACAAAAAATTCATCAGGATGGCAGAAGGCTGGCCATCCACCTGATCCAATTGGGATTGATATTAGAGCTGTACAGTTTTTGGCTGATAGGAAATTGAAATTAGTGGGGATTGATGGCTGGTCTGTGGATAAGAAAGATAGTGATACTTTGACAAGTCATAAACTGTTACTGGAAAGTGGAAGTTATTTGTTAGAAAGTTTGTACCTAGATCACGTTGCGCCTGGAAATTACAAAATGTTGGTGTTGCCATTAATGATTCAAGATGCCAAAGTTGTGCCTTGTCGGGCGATACTGCAAAAAGAAGATCGATTGTAGAGAAGAATACTTGACAGTTAAGTTTAGGAAATTACCAAAGGTTTTATTTTAATTTTTTTGGTAGGCTGAGACTGGAAATTAATTAAGGCTAGTGGCAAGACTTCATCTAAGTGTGACACGGGAACAATGTCTAGGTCTTTTTTTACGTTTAAGGGTATTTCTTCCAGATCCTTGATGTTGTCTTTGGGAATAAGAACTCGTTTGATACCCGCTTTGTGAGCTGCGATGAGTTTTTCTTTAAGACCACCAATTTCTGTAACTCTGCCACGTAATGTAATTTCACCTGTCATAGCGACTTCTTTGTGGGTTGGAGTATTGGTAAAGGCTGAGGTTAGCGCTGTGGCAATTGCAGCACCGGCTGATGGTCCATCTTTGGGAACGGCTCCTTCGGGGACGTGAATGTGAACGTTAATTTTGCTGGCTTCTTTGGAATCGATACCCCAATCAGGAGATCTCATCCTGATGTATGTAAATGCAGCCTTAGCTGATTCCTGCATAACTTGACCAAGTTGACCTGTGAGCAAAAGTGTACCTTTGCCATTAGGGACAATGCCGACTTCGATGAAGAGGATGTCTCCACCGACTGGCGTATAAGCAAGCCCGGTCGCAATACCAATTCCATCTTCTGTATCTGCAAGTTGTGAAGAAAACTTTGGTGGTCCTAGATATTTACCAAGGTCAGATTGCTTGATTTTGATGGCGGAAGTTTTGGGCTTTTCGGAATAATTTCGAGCAATTTTGCGTGATATTTGGGCAATATTTCTTTCAAGTTCGCGGACGCCTGCTTCTCGAGTGTAACGATTGATAATTTGGTGGAGAGCTTGATCTTCAAGCTTGATTTTGGCTGAATCAAGTCCATGACGTTTGACTTGTTTGTCCACTAAGTATTTTTTGGCGATGTGGAATTTTTCATCTTCGGTGTAGGAAGAAAACTTGATGATCTCTAATCGATCACGCAAGGCCGGAGGAATTGTATCAAGCATGTTGGCAGTTGCTATAAACATGACCTGAGAGAGGTCAAAGGGAACTTCGAGATAGTGATCTGAAAATTCATGATTTTGTTCTGGATCGAGGGCTTCAAGTAAGGCAGCTGAAGGGTCCCCCCGCATATCCATGCCCATCTTGTCTATTTCATCTAACATAAATACTGGGTTTTTGGTGCCAGCAGTTTTGATACCTTGGATGATTCTCCCGGGTAATGCTCCCACATAAGTCCGTCGATGACCTCTAATCTCGGCTTCGTCGCGAACTCCACCTAGAGAAACCCTGATGAATTCACGGCCTAAGCTCTTGGCAATTGATTTTCCGATGGAGGTTTTGCCGACACCGGGAGGTCCAACGAAACAAAGGATCGCAGGGATAAAGTCTTGTTTTTTGGATTTATCTTTAGATTTTGCTAATGCATTCTTACGCATGTTCATAACTGCTAAGAATTCGATAATGCGCTCTTTGATCTTCTCTAGTCCGTAGTGATCTTTTTCAAGAATTTCGATAGCGTCTTTGAGTGACTTATCATCATTGGTTACCTTGGACCACGGCATATCGGTCAACCATTCAAGATAGTTACGGATGTAACCTGACTCCGGGTTATTTACTGACATGTTGGATAGACGCTTAAGTTCTTTGTCCGCTCGTGTTTTGACGTCTTTGGGCATTTGAGCTTTTTTGATTTTTTTCTTAAGTTCAGCAATCTCCGGATCTTGATCATCGGCATCTATTCCTAATGTGTTTAATTCAGCATCAATTGTTTTCCTGCGTTCACGTAGAACTGCTTCACGCATTGATCTGTTGATACGTTTCTGGGTTTTGGTAGCGATTGATTGCTCAAGCTCAAGAACCTTAACCTCACGGGTTAAATGAGCAATAATCAAATTAAGACGCTCTTGAATAGATGAAGTTTCGAGGATTTGTTGTTTGTCGGGTATGCTTATTTCAAGGGATGAGGCGATCTGGTCGCAGAGTTCTGTTTCGCTGACACCTGCCATTAATCTCATAAAAATACTAAGGTCCACACCCTTGCCGAGATTTACAGCTTGTTTGAAAAGATTCGTTAGATGCTTGGAAAGTGCGGTGATTTCGTCACCATGATTGTTATCATCTTCAATGGGAGTTATCTGGGCCATCCAGAATTGACCGTCGGTGTTGACATGACTAATGGCAACTCTCTGGATACCTTTGACCAAGGCGTGAATAACTCCTTCGATAGTAAGAATTTTGTCGATTTGGATTTGGACACCCACTGAATATAGATCATCAGGCGTGGGATCTGTAACTGCAGAATCTTTTTGGGTTACGAGACAGATCGTTTTGTTAAACTGTTCAGCGGCATTAACAGCGGCCACTGATTTGGATCTACCAAAAGTTAGTACTGGCTCAGTGTGAGGGAAGATTACAACATCTCGGACAGGAACCAAAGGGACTTCTTTGGAGAGGGGCGAATTAGTTATTTGCGGTGACAAAGTAGTCATATTTTAGCACTCTATCATATGGGTTGCTAAGAGTCAACCTGCGGTTAACCGAGTAGGTAAGAATGAACAGAAATTGCAATCACAGCTCCAATAATAGCGCCAATAAAAACATCATACCATGTGTGAATGTGCACCATGATTCGAGAAATACCGACAATTATGGAGGCAATAATTAAGGATGTCCCGATAATTGGATTGAAATAAAACAAGCTCACAGCGGCGGTCATTGAAGCTGCGGTATGGCCTGAGGGAAAGCTTTTGTCGGTTGGGGGATCAATCATAAGCGATTTTCTACCAAGTCTGATGTATGGCCTGGGCTGATTGGTCACTTCCTTGAGGAGAATGATTATGAATGTGGTAATTGATAAAGCGATTAAAGACTTAAGGCTAAATTTGTACTGACCCAGAAAACCAATAAGAATAATTGGAGCAATTAAGAAAGAGATAAGATATTTGGCGATAAATTCAATAATCATTAAATGATTATAAACTAAAAACTAATTCAAATTAATTAATATTTAATGAAAAAACTATTTGTGTTGCAGGTATACAAATGCTACGATGTGGGTACATGAGCAATAGCTTACTCGCAGATGCCACGACTATTACGGGATTAAGTGATACAGGACAAAATAGCTTAAGTGTTGCTGGAACTTCGTGGGTGGGATTAGCCATGGCGTTGATAGTTTGTTTAGTTTTACTAGTAGCTGCAATATTATTGATACCAAGATTTTTTGATAAAATGCTAAATATCGGACCAATTATGGGCATTGTGGCTTTGGTTGGAGCTGGGATAGCTTTCCCTTATGCGGTTAATTTGGCACTAACTCCAACTCGTACTTCCACTAGTGCATCGGCTGACATAAGCATCGGTGATATTGAGTTTTTACCCACCACAAATGGAATTCTGACAGTCAAGTGGACTACTAATAAAGCTGCCCTGTCGGCAATAAGATATGGGGCTAAAGAAACTGTTCTGGATAAAGCTGCTTTTCCAGAAGATCCAGGAACAAAAAAAACTAGCCACAAAGCGATAATAGTAGGACTGGAATCAGGAGAAAAATATTATTTTGAGATAATAATTGGTGAAAAAAGGTTTAATAAAGACGGTAAACCTTTAGAATATTTGATGCCATAGTAAAGAGAAATTAGGAAACTTCGGGTCTTAATGTGGGGAAAAGAATTACATCCTTGATTGTCGGCTGATCAGTCATAAAGGCGACTACTCTGTCTATACCCATGCCCCAACCTGCGGTTGGTGGCATGCCGTATTCGAGGGCTCTAATATAATCTAAGTCCGTTTCTTGGAACTCTTCGGCACCAGAATCTTTGGCTTGGGATTCTTCTTGCCAACGTGCGGCTTGATCGATAGGATCATTTAATTCATTGTAAGCTTTGAGATATTCATGACCTGCAATTAATAATTGGAAACTAGAAACCTTGGTGGGATCCTCTGCTTTGCGCTTGGCTAAGGGCAACATTTGAGTTGGGTAATCCGTTAAGAACAATGGTCCATCTAATGTTGGTCTAATGTGGTGTTTGTATAATTCGTCTAACAACTTGCCATAACCGGCAAGCGGCACGTTGGTGGGAAGCAAATTGTTTTTGGTTATAAATTCTATTAATGATGATTCTGTATTTATTAGATCAATATCAAGTTTAAGATGTTTAATTAGCAAGTCATGAAAAGTAATTCTAGGCCAATCTGCACTAAAGTCATAGTCTTTGCCTTGATAAGTAATTACTTGAGTATTAAAAACTGTGTTGAGTATATGACGCCACATTTTTTGGGTGAAATCCATCAGTGTATTGTAATCAACATATGCCCAATAAAATTCAACTTGAGTAAATTCAGGATTGTGTTCCTTGCTCATTCCTTCGTTACGAAAATCTTTGGCAACTTCATAGACTTTTTCAAAGCCTCCAACAATCAATCTTTTAAGATATAGTTCATTGGAAATGCGCAAGAATAAATCGCTGTCTAGCGCATTGTGATGAGTCAAGAAAGGCTTAGCCGTAGCCCCTCCATAGATTGGTTGCAGTACTGGAGTTTCGACTTCAAGGAAACCATTTTCGTCGAGAAAGTTTCTTATTGCAGTTAAAATCTTTGTTCTGGTTGTAAATACCTTTTTTACTTCCGGATTAACTATCAAATCTACATATCGTTGACGATAGCGTTCTTCGACATCAGTTAAACCGTGCCATTTTTCAGGCAAGGGGCGAATTGATTTAGAAAGTAATTGAAGACTGTTTACAAAGAGGGAAGTTTCGCCTGACTGGGAGGAGGATACTTCTCCTATTGCAAGGATGAAATCACCGATGTCTAAATTTTCTACTATTTTCCAGTTGTCTGAATTAATTAAATCAGCTTTGAACATTAATTGAATTTGGCCAGATGCATCTATAAGATCAGCAAAAATTAATTTACCGTGACCGCGTTTGGCAATTAATCTCCCTGCAATCGTTTGGGTCGTTGAGAGTTTTTTGGCGTCGTCTATTAGCGTTCTTTCTCCTGAATACTGAGGATAAGAATTGATGTTTTGGGACGAAAGATTTTGGATTTTTTTAAGTCTTTCTTGTCGGATATCATCAAGTCGTGACATATGAACGTATTGTATCAGAAAACGAAGTGTTGAAAATTAATTGTCTGAGGAAAATCTGAACAAACGAAGTTAAAAGTTTTATTCTACTGAAACTATGTGATACTCAACCATGCCAGATGGAGCTTTGACTTGAGCTACTTCGCCCGATTTTTTGCCACCGATAGCCATACCAATCGGAGAAGACAAAGATATCTTGTTTTGCTTGGGATCCGCTTCCATGTCACCAACGATATTGTAGGTAAGTTCATTTTTTTTGTTAGCTATTTTGAGGACGACCCTACTGCCAATTCCGATAGAATCTCCTGACTTGGCATGAACCACTTGAGCGTTAGATAGTGCTTCTTCAATTTCTGAGATGCGGTCATCCATGAAAGAAAGTTCTTCTCGGGCTGATATGTAATCGCTGTTCTCTGACAAATCACCTTGTTCACGGGCATGTGACAAACGATCAACCAGCTTAGGTCGTTTTACTTCCTTGAGGTTATTAAGCTCTGTTTGGAGATCATTTATTCCATTAACTGTTAAATGGACTTTTTTGGGTTTCATAAAATATTGAATTAGGTTAACACTCTATACTGAGGTATTTTTTTTGTCAAATGTATATCCGATATTAATATTCTAGGTAGATAATTTTGATAAATTTTGCACAACAGTAAATTAATATGTTACAAAATTAGAAATACTATGTCCGGAGTAGAATTAAAATACCTTGAGAGCCGATATAGTATCAAAGAGTTAATAAAAAAGCAAATTATAACCAATATGCATAAATTCCACTAATTAACATAAACGAAATTAGATAATAAATTGAGTCGATTAGAAACAATGATTTGGGTCGGCGAGCGAATAAAGTGGTGGTTAGCATCGTAGTTGCGACAAATCCAAACCAGCAAGTGGCTCCAACTGTAATGAATTGGAAAAATGTGGAAGGCCCAACTGCTGCTACAACCTGAGATAAAACATATGCAACAATTAGAGCATTAAGCATGGCAATCGCATAATTACTGTTTGATGTACTTGTGTTTTCGGCACTGACATCTGGATGTAAAACAAGACTGGTCCATCTTTTTTGCCATAACCGATACCACACTGCTCCAAAACCCATATGTGCTATTCCCGCTACTAGAACTGCGAACATGTTGATTTGGTAGTTCATAATTTAATTTAACAAATAAAGGCTTAGAATCAAAATTTTGAGAATAATTGGCTAATACGCAGAACGAAGTTAATCAAATGATGGGTGATGACTCCATGATAACGCTTGCTACCAGGAATAAGTCTTTGCCAAGCTTTGGGATCAGGTTTTGCGCTAGCTCCATGATAATGGATAACTTCGACTGTAGGATCGTAGATAATTTGGTAATTATTTTGATTAAGACGACGACAGAATTCTAAATCCTCGAAGTACATAAAGTAATTTTGGTCCAATTTACCTATTTTTTGAAAAACTGCTTTGGAAATACACATACATGCCATGACTGCGGCTTCTACTGATGTAGGAGCTGAAACAGAAGGCGTATATTTGGAGAAAGCAAATGGTTGATGAAACCAGAATTCTTTGATGGCACCAATTAATGTGGGAAGGGGAAAAATGGAAGCTTGAACTGTACGATCGGAATTTAATAGTTTGGGGACGGTGGCACCAATTCTGGAATTAGCAAAATGTGAGATTAGTTGGTTGGATATAGGCATAGTAAGTTTCGTATCGGAATTGATAAGGATGATATATTCTGACTTAACTAGATCAATCGCTAGATTGTTGGCATGAGCAAATCCGAGATTATTATTATTAGCAATAATTTTGGTTTGAGGAAATTTCTGTTTGATACTAATTACTGAGTCATCTTTTGAATTGTTGTCAACAACTATTACCTGGCTATCAGGTTCGAATTGATAAATTGATTTGAGGCAGTCTAAAGTTAATTGCCGAGTATTGAAAGAAGGAATGATGAAAGTAACCTGAACCATTTTAGTATTTGTGAAACAAACAATGTCTATATTATAGTAAATATTACATATGAGTGCTTTGATGATTTCTGAGCAATTGCGTGGCGGAATAAGAAGTGAGGTGGATTTATCGGGTAGGAAAAAAAGCAATGAAGATATGCGTCCAATTGGATCTTTAAGTCCTTTGGAAAAATGGCAACGATTGGATGAGGAGAAATTAACTAATGTAGGCAGCATAAGCGTGGTGCCATCGAAATTTCCTTATGCTAAAGATTTGGGGATTATGTTAATTCCTCATTTTAATGGCAATCGACCACCTCGGGATGTGCGTGAGATTGAAAAAAATTGGGGAATAAAAACACTGCAATATTTAAACAAGGGTGTGAATAATTACATGAAAGAACGACCCGAAACTGATCAAGTGATTTATGGCGTAAACGGAGGACCCTTTAGATCAATTAGGGAACTTCTTCATATCCAAATTGCAGGAATAAAACCTTCTGAATGGAGTTATTTGGATGAAGATTCCCTGGATACATTTAAATCCGGCGTTAGAGGATTGATTACAGGTAATACGGTGGGGAAAGAAATTACTTCTGCCGTAGGGGAACGAATTACACGGCTTTTCCCTGAATTTTTAGCTAGAGAAAGCTTACAGATACGATCATGCGGATCGGCATATTTTGATTTATCAACTGGTCTTAATAGCGAAACTGATTTCTGTGAAGAGCAGTTTGAAGTTTGGAAGATGGCTGATTCTATGGTTAGAGAAGAATTTGATAAAAGAGATGTCGGGGTGGAGTACCGGTGTCATGCTATTAGCTTTGGGCAGGAGCAAGGAAACGTAAATGCAACAATGACAATTCATGCAGCTGTAGCTTTTGGGAAAACAAATGGGGGTATTATGGAAAGCAATAGACTCATATTATCTAGCCAAACTCAAAAACTAACTGAAGAAGAAAATGAACACTATTTTGCAACTGGAAACGAATTTGGTCAAATGATGAATTAATGTTTTATTTTTCTGGTGAGTGCGTGGAAAACAATTCTGAAGTACCCAGGATGTTTAATTAATCGAAAAAATAGAAAAAAAAGATGGATGGTCCATTGGGAAATCGAGAGAAATTTCCAAGTAAAGAGTAAGTGATTGCGCTCTTGAATTTTTGTTTTGTAGTTTTTATCAATGTATACACCTATTGTTTTTTCATGCTCATGCTGGACACAAGCATCCGGATCCCACAAATTTATCCAGCCTCGATGAGTTGCTCTGGTGCAGATATCAATATCTTCCCAATAAAAAGGGTCATATATAGAATCTAAACCTTGTAATTGATCCCAATATTTTTTGCGAAAGGCACCCGATCCCCCTGATACCCACATTGTTTTGGTAACCGTTGTGGGTCGAGGAAGAATTGGTCGGTGTGTAATATATCCTTGAGAAAATGTTTGTTCTGTTGGTCCAAATTGAGATTCAGACAAGGAAACCGCAAAGACTTCTGGATTTTTAAAGTCATCATCTAGATAATTAAGGATGTCCAAGGCCGGAACTGCATCAAGATTTAATAAAATCACAATGTCAGTTGTAGCCAAAGCAACCCCTCTATTTACAGTTGTACCAAAACCAAAGTTTTTTTCGTTACGCATTACATTTACAGTTGGAAAATGTTTCTGTATATACCGATAGTCATTTTGGGGCGAATGATCATCGATGATTATGAATTCATTGACGGGCAATTTGAAAATTTGAGGGAAATTGATCTTAAGGTGATTAATGCCATTCCAACTGGGAATTACAACTGAATATGTAAACTTGGCCATATTAAAGAGTAGGAATAATTGTTTTAAAAGAATTGATAAATATTTGTTTTGAGAAATCCCGAGATCTTAAAATAGCGGATTTTGAGAGTATTTTTTGTTTGGATGTATCAGTTATTATTTTTTGGGTTTGCGTGACTAACTCATTTATGGAAGAAACTAAATAACCCGATTCAGAGGTAATTATTTCTTTAAATCCACCTTTATTAATAACCAAGGGAATACAGCCTGCAGACATGGCTTCCACTAATGACATTCCGAAATGCTCACATTTTTCGGGACTTATCTTTTCATTAATGCCAATACCCGCTAATGACCAATAAAAACGAGAGTGTTGATAGAGTTGTTTTATTTGAGCAAACGTCGGATTTAAATGGATATTAATTGGGAACCCTTGAATATCGGTTTTGATTTCATTTATTAAAGTATCTGAACCAACCTCCGTACTGCCTGCAAGAATAAGGCGGTAGTTTTTCGCGTTTGAGTTGTATAGCTTTTTAAATGCTTCAATTAATTGAATATGCCCTTTATTTTGGAGCAAGGTGGAAAATCTGCCAACATAGATTATTTGATTTTCCTTTGAGTGATTTATGGATTCAAAATCATTAATTGGAGGGTAGATAACTTTTGATTGAATACCAAATTCATGATCAATATGTTTTTTTGTAAATTGCGAGTTGGTAATGTAGTGGTGTATATATTTTTCTTTAAGTTTATTTACGATACTATTCCCGGAAATATTGTGAAACGGAACTTGAAAATGAATAATATTATTTTTGCCACCTATTAACCACGGCAAACTGCCATCAGAAACGGAAAAAACAACATCGTATTTTTTTAGTTTTGTGTACCTTGATAATGGCGACTGGGTAAAAATATATGGTTCAAGTCCAAAGTCTTTAAGACTCAGTGAGAATTTATTATATGCTTGAGCGCGAAGATCATTTTGTTCATGCCAAACTAAGTCAACTTGGTAGCCTGATTTTTGCATTGCTTCAATTAAAGTCAAAACATATAGCTCGCCTCCCCCCAATGAGTCAAAATATGGACTATGAAATAGGGCGCGCATAAGGTTATGTTATCAGAAACTCTATTTATGGTTCTGTTGTAGTTCCCAAAGTTTGGTATAAGAAATTGACTTACTAAATGCTTGATAAATTCCATCTATAATGCCTTCCGTTTTATCCATAAATCCGCGTTTGATAATAATCCGCGACCAGATTTGTGATAGAAAAGGGCGAATGAACCGATAGCTTTTCATCGGGGGATGATTTGATTCAAATAAAAGCTGACCTTCGGTGTTAGACCAAGTTTGAGTTTTGGTGACCATGTCTTCCAAGTGAGTATGCTTATAATGTTTGAGAAAATTGTGAAGATGACTTGTTTGTCCTAAAATTTGGGGCTGCTCATGAACTTCTCCTTGATAACTTATCAGATTAGGTCGATATATAAGTCTCATGACGTAATCTGGCCACCAGCCTGAGTGTTTCATAGGTCGATTAAGAATATAGTTAAGTCGAGGAATCGCAAATGCAACGAAATCGTTTTGAGAAGTTTTTTTGTTAATTTCTTGAGCTAGGTCTGGTGTGACCACTTCGTCTGCATCGACAAATAATATCCAGTCATTACTTGCTTCTTTGGATGAATTAAATCTCCAATGGCTAAAATTGCTTCCAGATTGCAGTACTATTTTGGATTTATATTTAGAAGCGATCTTTTGAAGTTTACCTGTAATTGCACTGGTGGAAAGAATTCTTTCTTGACACCACATGGTCGAGTTGAGAGCTTGTGGAAGTTGTTCCATGGCATCGAACCATTGGGGATTAATAATTATGATTGCAGAGATACTAGAATTCATATGAATTAAAAGTAATTACTTTTGTTAAAATTTCGCAAATAAAAATCTTTAACACCGAGTTTTTGGTAAGAACGACCTGATATCAACATTTTGACACTTTCACGAAATAAAGAAATTTTAGTTCTGAGTGGTGCATATTTTTGGCCAAGCAATAACCTATTACGTGTTAAATAATAGTCATGTAAATTAGATCCTGATCCACTAGATGATGAGTTTATATGCCAAAGTTTGGCTGAGGGGACATACCAGATTTGGTCATTTTTATTAATACTTAAACATAAATCAGAGTCTTCGTAATAAAGATAATAACGATCGTCAAATAAATCATGATCCTGCCAAAGTTTTTTGTGAATAAGCATGGCGCAACCTGTAGCGACCGGAATTTGAATTGGTTGGTCGTATTGACCTTGGTCGACTTCATCGATACCCCGATGAGAAATAATCAAATTATTCCAATCAATAGTACCTCCTGCATACCAGATAACTTTGCCAAGTTGGTCATTAGTATAGCGTTGATGATGAAATTCATGATGAGGTGCAAAATAGATTTTTGGACTTAGGATTACTGATTTAGGCTTGCACAGGGCGAACTCATATAGATTCTTTAATAAATCAGGGTGGGTCATTGTGTCGTTATTAAGAAGGAAAACCCAGTCTGCGCCTAATTCTCTTGCGTACTTTACTCCAAGATTGTTCCCCCCAGTAAAGCCACTGTTTTTGTCACTTGTAATAATCTTGAGTCGGGAGAATTTGGATGATAAATATTTAACTGAATCATCTACAGAATGATTATCTACAATAACGACTTGGTGATTCACTCCCTCTGGAATTGTTAATTTGTTAAGGGATTTGATGCAATTGTATGTATCAGTTTTGCCGTTGTAATTCAGTATGATAGTAACAATGGTTGTATCCATGTTAGATGGTTAAAAAAACTTGCTTTTGAGCTTGCTAAAGAAACGTTGAGTTGAGTCAGCTTGTGTTTGAGATTGCCAATAATAGTAGTCTTTGATTTGTTTATTAATAATTGTGAAAACAGAATCCTGGGAAAGATTATCCGATTTGAATTGGGTGGATTGCCAAAGCTTAAGATAAAGAACTAGCTCTGAAACAGATTGAAGTAAACAAACAGCTAACCCATGCAAGCCATCCTTATATCCTTGTCCGGCAAAGTACCGACTGAGAAATTCAGATGATGGTTTGGATATTAAATCAGTCCATGTAAATTGATGTCTTTGATTAATTAAATCAACAACCTGGTGATCTGTATATCTATTCATCCTATCTAAAAATTGTGAAATGTTTTGATAATTGTGATGTTCTATACTTAATTTTGTTTTGGGTTCTATAAATAATTCTTGACCTTTTTTTTTGGGGATTGAGTGTATTTTGTTATTCCAAATTACCTGATTTTTTTTGAAGAATCTAATATTATAGTCTGGCCACCATCTAGCGTGCTTGATAAGTTGACCGAAAATAATGTTGCTTCGGGGAACCCAAACATAATCAGCTAATTGATTTTGGATGATACTATCAAATTGCGTGAGTAATTGAGAGCTAGCCCGTTCATCAGCATCGATGATAAATATCCAGTCTCCTGATGTTTTGGAGATAGCAAAATTTCTTGCAGGTTCTACATATCCAACATTTGGATGACTAAAAATGGTTAATTTATTTTTTTGGGCAATTTTCTTTGTATCATCTGTACTCTCCATATCAACTAAGACTATTTCATCTGCCCAGTTTTTGACTGAGTCTATACAACCCTGGAGCATTTCTTGTTCGTTGCGGGTATTAATAACTACTGATTTGGTGATATTCATATG
>CAYUGO010000002.1:0-40446 GCA_964444295.1 uncultured Gammaproteobacteria bacterium
TTGGCCGATAAGGAATTAAACTATTCGATCATGGCTGAAGTCAGATGTCTTGGTTGCTCCCATCTGGGGGCACAGAATAATAAGACTAATTGGGGTTGGGTTTGATGTTTTTATATTATGTATGCTGGAGTGCAGACAAGAATATGGTATTTTTTGATTGGGTTTTTTATCTGCAGACTTGCAAATTCTGAATGACGGTAAAGAAAGTGCTAATCTCTTAATATTGCACGTCATCCAGAGCGTAGCGAAGGATCTAGGAGATTTTTTGGGTATCTGTTCGTCATCCTTTGAATGATCAAGGCAGATATTTTTATTGGTAGATTGAGAAGTATTATTTGCGGTGGCGGAGAGTGAGAGGTTTGTGGTCAGACTCGGAGGTGAGGATGATGCGGGTGTATGTTTTGGTTTCTTGGTTTGTTGGATGGTGAGAAATACTGACTTGGGGATTATTTAATAGTTCTATATGGTGATTTAATGAATCGGGATTGCTGGCAAATGTTTGGAAGGATTGCCGGTCATAAAATGGGGGTAAGTGGGGTGTGTGAAAATTGGCTTTGTTGCCGATAACTGAGAGTCGAGATTGAAGTTGGAAAATTTCCTCTGGGGTAAGATCTTGGTTGTTTGGGCCGAAAAGGCTATAAGGAAAGGTTCGAGATAGTAATCCCCAATGGATATTAATGGCTAATTGTTTTTTGGTTGGATTGGTTTCGATTTCATTTGATGTGTTTAATGTTGCTCTTTGATATTTTGAAGTTACAGCAGTAATTAACGGGGGAAAGTTGCATTGTTGTTTTAATTCTGGAGAATACGGCGGATCAAGTTCATGTAAGAATTGAAGGCATTTTTCCATTCGCTTGGAGTAGCCTAATTGCCAATTGGTATCTAAAATACGTTCAATGGATGATTCGTTGCCCGGAGCAACTTGGGTTGTCTGAGGTGATTGGTCGGGTTGAGCTGTTTGTATTTGCCAACAGATGTCACAAAGTTGGTCGTCAATTCGTGGAGGGATTAAAACGGAGATTTTGGTGTTTGGTGATTCAGCAGGGGTATCAATTATTCCCTGGTTTATTTCTATTAGAATATCGCGGGCAATTTCGTAAGGACGAGGAATTGGTTCGATCCTCATGTATTAGAGTTCGCGGAGTTTATGTGAAGCGGAGGAGAATTTGTCTTTGATGAAATTTAGATATTTTTCGGTAGTAGACAGGCGTTTGTGTCCGGCTAGGCTAGAGATGTAAACGAGTGAAGCTCCATTAGCAAGGTGAGTAGCAATCCATGTGTGGCGTAGATCGTTAACTTTGGCGTCTTTGATACCTGCAAGTCGGAAATATCGATTGATTGAAGTGCGGATATTGCGGACGAGGAGGGCACGGTTGTTTTTGGTGACGAAAAGATAGTCGTTGGGTTTGCCATTTGGTCGAATAGCGAGCCAGTTTTCGATTGCAGTTTGAGCGGCTTGATTAAGTGGCACAGTCCGACCTGGTTGAGATTCGTAAGGAGGGACTTCGAGTTGGTCTTTGTGGAGGTGTTGGAGTTTAAGTAGTGAAAGTTCTCCAATGCGGATACCTGTTTGGAGTAAAATTTCGATGATGGCAGCGGTACGGATATCGCCTCGAGCTGCATCTCTTAATGCTCTGTATTCAAGTTGAGTAAGGATACGAGGAGCCTTGGTTTCGTATTTGGGATGTTTGACGTTTTCGGCGGGATTAAGAGCTAGGCCTGTTTGTTGTTTGAGATATCGGAAAAAAGTTTTGATAGAATTAATTTTGCGAGAAATGCTTTTGGCTGTGTAGCCTGTGCTGTTAAGAAAATCTTTAAAAGCATTGAGATGTTCGGGTTCGATTTTGTCTGCTTGGTCTATTTGGTGCTCTTTGAGGACAAATTGAATCAATTGATCAATATCCTTACCATAGGCAAGCACTGTTGAGGTAGAGCGGTTGAGACCTTGAAGATGTTTGACGAATTCTTTATGGGCTTGTTGAAGCTCAAGAAGAGATTCTTGGGAGTCGGTTTTGGTTTTTTTGTCCATGATTTTTGTGAAATAGTTGCTTGTTTATGAAGCAATTGCCGATTATATAGAGTCTTATAATATTTTGCAAGGGTTGGTTGGGACCAAAATATTTTTCTGTCTAAAAGTTGGCAGTGAAGGTAAAATATATTGGTCAAATTTAATTATATAGATCAGCATTTGTTTATATAGTAGTGTTTATGCATATTCAAGATGCATAATTTGGAATGCATTTTTGGAAGTTATGATGAATATGATGTACGATAATAATGTTAATTAAAATTTATTTATGAAGAGAAAATTGGCTAAATTAGGATTGGTTTTGGGGGTATTTGTATATCTTATAGTTTTATTGGTGCGAAATGTTGAGGTGCAAAAAAAGGCTAATGATTCATTGGAAGCGCTAGAATCGAGTGTTAAAGCTGAAGGTCGAGAACGAGTAAAATTGCAAAAAGAAGTGGAGCGGGCAAAGACTGATGAGTTTATCGAAGAGCAGGCTAGAGATACGCTTAATATGGTTAAAGAAGGCGAGACTGTATTGATTATGCCTGAGAACTTACCCAAAATTGTGGAAGATCAGGAGTAGGTGGCTACGGGAGGACTTGAACCTCCGACATGACGCTTATGAAACGTCCGCTCTGCCCCTGAGCTACGTAGCCGTGTTGGGGATATTCTAGCAAAGCTGTAGTCTGTAAGGAAGAGCATGTGTTACAATTTGCGTTGCATGCGGGGTAGTGTACGGCTGCACGAGAGGCTCATAATCTCTCAGACCGGGTTCGACTCCCGGCTCCGCAACCAAGATATGGCTAGATTTAAAAATAGCCCAGAGTCGGGCTTTATAACGAGGTTGTTAACAGGTAGAGATGGAGTTAATAATGAGTTTGAGGTGGTGATAAAACAACCCTGGGATGGAGAGGTGTGGACGTCTGCTGCCAAGGATGAAAGAGTAGTATCTGATTATCGGGAAGGGCCTTGGGGATTTGTGGCGGATAGACAAGCAGGTGAGGAGAGGATAAGGAGAAGTGAAATCTTTGTTTATGGGGTAATATCTGGACCAACTGGTTATGTTGTAGTTGATAACGTGATTGATATAAAGGGAGAGACTAAGTTTTATGTTGATGAGTTTTAATTTTCCTTAATGGTATATGTTTGGTGATGATGTAGAGTTTGAACCTTTGAGTTTTATCATAATTGGAGCTGGGCAAGTTGTGAGTAAGTATTGGATTAGGGCAAGTCGTGAAGGATTAGTGAGAATTGTAAAAATTGTAGGATTAGAATCTGAAGATGTAGCAAAGGGAAATTTTGGAAATGGAAAATGGAATTATGAACAAACAAGAGGGACTGAACAGACGATAGAGATAATTAGTAAGTTGGTTAAAAATAAAAATGTTGATGTGGCATTGGTAATCCCGCCTCGAGATAGACTGGAGATAATTAAAGCGTTGAGTGATGAGGGATTGCGAATGAGAGTTTTTGTGGAGAAACCATATGCTGATAATTTGGTTGATTTAGATGAATATAAAAAACTGATAACGGAAGATGAATTAGTTAAGTTTCATTTTGCTGGTAAATATGCCAATGGAAGAGCAAATATTTTGTATGGGCAGTTGCCTAAGGACAAATTACCCCTGTTGATGGAGATGAGTTTAATTGAGGGAAGTGAGTATTATCAGTATGTAATTGATAGAATTTGGAAAGAAGGTACACATCCGTATCTGGAAATTGGACCTGAGTTGGATTTGGGGTTTCATTTGTTGGATATTGGATCAACTTGGGCTAGAACTAGGGGAAGGAGTAATTGGAAGTTGATTGAAGCTCGGGAGTTGTCTGATGTTAATAAATCTTTTGGGAAAGGTTTTGGCGTAAGTGCTAAATTAGAGTTAGAAGTTGAGGGGTATAAGATTGAAGTTTTGGTAAAGGCAGGTAAGGGTGATGTGGAGAATGAAAGATTTGTAAAATTTAAATATGATGATGGAAGAGTTTATGTCCAAAATTATAGTGTTGGAGGTGCAAATGATGTGGTGTCTGTGGAGAAGAATGGCGTTATAAAAGAATTAGATAGACATGAGGATGATTATAATTATTATGCGTATGAATTGAGAAGGGATTTGTTTGCAAATCAGTCAAGAGAAGAACAGTTGGGAAGATTGGAAGTTAATGAAATTTGTTTGCGGATGAAAGAGATGAGATTAGACAGGGATTTGGGTGGGGAATAATATGATTTGATGTTAGAATTCTGGATATGGAAGAAATAACTATTGATGATTTTGCAAAGGTAGAGATTCGAGCAGGCTTGGTTGAAGAAGCTATGGTGGTTGAAAAGAGTGATAAGTTGATTAGGTTGAGGGTTAGATTCGGGGAGGATGAAGTTAGGACTATTTTTAGCGGGATTCGTAAGTGGTATTCTCCTGAGGATTTGATAAATAAGAAGTTTGGTTTTGTTTATAATTTGAAGCCAAGATCGATGATGGGTGAGGAGAGCTGTGGGATGATTATGGCGTTTGATGATGAAGAAAGAGCAATTTTGTGGGAGGTGTCTGAATGTGTAGCAATGGGAGCTTTGGTGAGGTAAATCCCCTGAAGGGTTGATTGTATTTGCATGATATTATATAAAAGCTAGTTATGGCTAAGAATAGTTCCAAAAAACAAGTTAAGATGCAGATGAAGTTCAATTTGCGGAGTATTTTGGTGTGGTTGTTGGTACTTCTAGTGGGATTTCCAATTTTGGCAAGTATGGTACGGCAGCCAACTGCTGATAAAGAGATAACTTTGACGGAGGCTTTGCGGGCTATTAAAGAAGGCAATGTGGAGGAAGTATTAGTAGACGGCGAGTTGTTGAACTTGACGTATAAGGATGGAAATGTGCGAGTGGCTCGCAAAGAGGGCACTGCGAATGTAACGGAGATTTTGAGTAATGCAGATATAGATCCATTGGCTTCTCAGATAAAGATCAAAGATGCTTCGATGTCTAAGGTATGGACTGATTTGTTGTTTTCGTTATTGCCGATTGTGGGAATGGCAATTTTACTTTTGTTTTTGTTTAGGCAGGCCCGAGGAGCACAAGACTCGGTGTTTAGTTTTGGGCAGAGTAAGGCAAAGCTATTTGATAAAGGGAAGCAGAGTGTGAAATTTGCTGATGTGGCGGGGGTTGATGAAGCTAAGAATGAACTTGAAGAAGTGGTGGATTTTTTGAAATTTCCTGCTAAGTACAAAGCAGTTGGAGCACGAACGCCCAAGGGCGTGTTGTTGGTGGGTCCAAGTGGTGTAGGTAAGACTCTATTGGCTCGAGCTGTAGCTGGTGAGGCTGGTGTGCCGTTCTATTCGATGGCAGGTTCAGAGTTTATGGAGATGTTGGTGGGAGTTGGAGCTAGTCGAGTAAGAGATTTGTTTTTGACTGCTAAGAAGAATGCCCCAGCAATTATTTTTATTGATGAAATTGATGCGATTGGGCGACAGAGAGGAAGCGGATTTGCGAGTGGAGCTCATGATGAACGTGAGCAAACGTTGAATCAGATATTAGTTGAGATGGATGGGTTTACACCAAATGATAATGTGATTGTGTTAGCTGCTACAAACAGAGGGGATTTGTTGGATAGTGCATTATTGAGACCCGGCAGGTTTGATCGACGGGTAAATTTGGAATTGCCTGATGTAGATGGACGCAAACATATATTGCAAATTCATGCTAAAGGGAAACCTTTTGCAAAAAATGTTGATTGGACTAAAGTGGCTAGACAAACAGTAGGTTTTTCTGGAGCTGATATTGAGAATATGTTGAATGAAGCAGCAATTCAGGCAGCTAAAAATGACCGGAAAGAGATATTGCCTCCAGATATAGAGGAAGCTGCAACTAAGGTAAAAATGGGTCCAGAGAAGAGGAGACTGCAAACTGATTTTGAGAAGAAGATGACAGCATATCATGAAGCGGGACATGCTCTGGTGAGCTTTTATATGCCTCATGTTGACCCAGTACATAGGATAAGTATTGTTTCTCGGGGTATTGCTTTGGGGTATACGATGGTTAATCCGGAGAGAGATAGGGTTCATGAAACTCAATCGCAGCTTGAGGATATGATGGCTATGATGCTTGGAGGTAGAGCGGCTGAGGAAGTGGTATTTAGTGAGTTTACTGGTGGAGCTGTTAGTGATTTGCAAAGAGCAACCATGGTAGCCCGAAATATGGTGATGATGTTTGGAATGAGTAAACTGGGGCCTGTATATTACGGGAGACCTAACGAGGGAATGCTTGAAAGAGGTGCTGTATCTGATGAAATGCTAGCCAAAATTGATGTGGAGGTGGGTAAATCTTTGGATAAGGCATATCAGCGAGCGTTGGTAGTTTTGAAGGATAAACGGGATAAGTTGGACTTGGTAGCTAATAAATTACTTGAAATTGAGACTTTGGAAGGAGACGAGTTTGCAACTTTGATTGGGGAGGAGAGACCGAAAGTCGAGCAATAGATATTTGGTACAATTGAGCGATGGCAGATAAGAAGAAATTATTATTGGTTGATGGGAGTGCTTTGATTCATCGAGCTTATCATGCGATGCCTGAGTTGAGTGATGCCCAGGGAAATCAAATCGGAGCGGTTTATGGGGTGGCGAGAATGTTGGTTAGAGCTATTCAAGATTTGGGACCCAGTCATGTAGTGGTGGCTTTGGATCGACCAGAGCCTACATTTCGAAAAGAACTATTTATTGGTTATCAGGCAAATAGACCGCCAAGTGATGAGAAACTTGTGGAGCAATTTGGTAAGACGCGGGAGTTATTGGCTGCAATGAAAATGGTGGTTTTGGATAAAGCTGGTTTTGAGGCTGATGATGTGATTGGAACTCTGTGTGTGAGAGCGGTAGAGAGTAATCAATTTGAAAGTGTAGTAGTTGTGACTGGAGATAAGGATTTGATGCAATTGGTAAATGATAAAGTGAGTTTGTATATGCCGGTAAGGGGGATGAGTGAGACTGAGGTGGTAGATAACGCAAGGGTCTTGGAACGGTTGGGAATTAGGTCAGACCAAGTAGTTGATTACAAGGCTTTGGTGGGGGATGGAAGCGATAATTATCCTGGTGTTTATGGTATTGGTCCTAAAACTGCAATAGATTTGCTGGCAAAATATGACAAGTATTCTGAAATTTGGAATCATATAGAAGAATTACCGAAAAACTTGGTAGGGAAATTAGAAAAAGGGCGTCAAGGAGGAGATTTGTCATATGTTTTGGCGACCATTAAAAAAGATGTTGAGATTGAAATAAATTGGTCTAAGTCAATTATTAATCAGAATTTAGGAAGTTATTCTGAAGTTTTGAGGAATTTTGGGTTGAAAAGTTTGGCAAATCAATTAATTGAAGTGAAAAAGGATGAGGAATTAAAGACGGATCAGATTGGACTTTTTGAGGGATAATAATTATCTAACAAATTTAAACTAAAATACAGAATGGATTTGTAAGTAAATTTTTCTTATACACAAAGTAAGGTGTTTACAGAAAACTTGCTTTTTGATTCACGAGTGCTTGATGTTAATGGAATTGATAATTTAAGGAGAGCAAATTATGTTGAGAAAATTAGTGCAAAGTATCTGATGTCTCGAGGGCTTGAAGTGGTTAGAGAACCATATTTTTTTAGTGCTAAGTTTGTTCATCCAATTAAAGGAGGAGAAGAGCAGGAGTATAAACACTTGCCAGATTTTGCGGTTAGAAATCCGCGAAGACCAGATGCTCATTGGGCTTTTATTGAGGTGACCAGTGCTATACAGTCTAGGTTGCCAAGTAAGAGAGAAGTTGATGTCTTTGATACAAATATTGATGTATCAAAAGTAAGACAGTTTAGAGTGATGCAAGACTATCCTGAAGTAAGGTATGTCCAAATTGGAAGGGAAAAGGTTCAACGGTGGGTGATAAAAATAGGGTTGCGTTAAATTAACATGCTACAATTTAGTTCAGAATGATAAACAAGAAATTGAAAGTAGCTTTGGTTCATGATTATATTAAGGAGTTTGGTGGGGCAGAGAGGGTGTTAAGGGTTTTGGCTGATATGTTTGTTGATGCACCGATTTATACTGCGTTTGTTAAGGCAGGATCAAGTGCAGAGAAGGAGTTTCAAGATCGAAAAATAATTGAATGGAAACATTCGTGGTTAATAAAGCATAAGAATATGCATAGCCCGCTACGGTTTTTGATTCCTAATATTTGGGAGAGTTTTGATTTTTCTGATTATGATTTGGTAATCAGTAGTGCATCAGGGTATATAACTAAGGGAATCATAACAAGTGCCAGGACTTTGCATGTGTGTTATTGTCATACGCCACCAAGATTTTTGTATGGTTACAATACGCCAAGTGACTGGCGACGATCAGGATTAGTGAGAATGTATGGAGAGATGCTGATTGGAAGGTTACGTAGGTATGATTACTGGGCTGCTCAAAGGCCTGATATTTTGGTTGTAAACTCCAAAGAAGTTAAGCGTAGGACAACTAAGTTTTATCGTAGAGATGCACAAGTAATTTACCCACCCGTTGAAGTTGAGAAGTTGCATAAATTATCTGCTGGTTTGAAGAAGCAGAATTACTATTTGATTGTTGCAAGATTAGTTGGAACTAAAGGGTTGGAGCTAGCGTTGGAGGTGCAGAAGAAAATGGGATTTGATTTGAAAATTGTTGGTGAATCGGTGGGGCGAGAATGGCAAGGGAGAGAGGACGGAAATGGGGTTACTTGGTTGGGTCGAGTTAGTGATAAGGAACTGGCTAAATTATATGGCGAGGCGAAGGTTTTTTTGGCGTTGGCTCAGGATGAGGATTTTGGGATGACTGTAGTCGAAGCAATGGCGAGTGAGACGGGGGTGATTGCTTATAATGGGGGAGGATATAAGGAAACCGTGGTGGATGGGAAAACAGGAGTTTTGTTTGAAGATTATTCGGTGAAGGGGTTGGTTGAAGCCATTGAAAAATTTGGGAAAATGAAAATTAAGCAAAGTGATTGTTATATTCAAGCAAAGAAATTCGGACGAGAAAAGTTCGAGGAGGAGATATTAGAGGTGATTGATAAAGGTTTGCGTGATATGTAAATAAGAGGGGAGTATGTTAGTATTTGGCCATGCCTGAATTGCCTGAAGTAGAAACAATTCGACGACAGCTGGATAAGGTTTTGGTAGGTAGCAGGATTACACAGGTAGAAGTTTTGGGGAATAAAACATTTGAGGGAGATAGTAAGCTGATGTTAGACAAGCTAATTTTGGGAATTGAACGGAGAGGTAAAGCGTTGGTGATTAAGATTGGAGAAAAAGATGTTGAGTGGGGAATTTTGATACATTTGAAAATGACAGGGCAGTTGATTTATGAGAAGAAAAATTCTAAGGGTAAATTTGAAGAAAGAGTTGTCGGGGGACATCCAACTAAGGATTTCGTGTCGAGTTTGCCGTCAAGTCATACGAGGGTGATGTGGAAATTTGAAGATGGAAGCGTGCTTTATTTTAATGATCAAAGATTATTTGGGTGGGTGAAGTTAGTTAAGTGGGAGGATGTGGAGAGTGAGAAATTTATTTTGCGATTAGGGAAGGAGCCGTGGGAGATGAGTAAAGAAGAGTTTAGAAATATTTTGAATTCAACGAAGAGTATTAAGGTGCGGTTGATGGATCAGGATAAAATAGCAGGAATCGGGAATATTTATGCGAATGATGCATTGTGGGAGGCTAGAATTGATCCGAGACGAAGTGCTAAGTTGTTAAATGAAAAGGAAGCAAAATGTTTGCTTGAGAGGGTAGTTAAGGTTTTGGATGAGGGAATTAAGTATGGAGGAGCGACTGCGATGGATGGAAAGTTTGTAAATTTGGATGGGCTGGGTGGAACGTATCAAGATCATTTTCGAGTGTATCAGCGAGAGGGAGAAGAATGTTTGCGCGAGAATTGTGATGGAGTGGTAGAAAAAACAATGATTGGAGGTAGGGGAACGTTTTATTGTCCTGTTTGTCAGAAGTAAGATAATAAACTTTATTTGTTGCGTTTGGGAGTAAGTCGAGATTGGCGAGTGTAGCCGATGGTTTTGTGTGGTCGGGGGGACCTGAGGGTATCCTGATCATTGGGTTCAAAGTTGTCTCCAACTTCGTTGGCTTGGGTTGACCTTTTTGCTGTTGTTAGGGGAAGAGTTGAAATATCTCTTATGAGAGAAGATCTGTCTTTGGTGGGGAACAATTTTGTTTCGTTGGTGGTTGGGTTAATAGCGGCAATTGCATCTTTGCGGGTGATTGGACTAATTGGGGTAGGACCTTGAGTTGATAAGGGTTGTCCCACTCGACGTCGACCGGTAATTAGAACTTGAGCGATAGTGGGATCATTGGGATCCATGTTTTGAAATTCTTCATCGGGTTCAGTGTGCATGCCGTCTTGGGCGCGGGCTTGTTCGAGATATACATTTTTTTGTTCTGGGGTAAGTGGCATAGCTGTATTATATCTGATATAAAATGGGAGCGGTATGAATGAAACTTTGGTTGAAATAGAATTAAATAATTTTCGTAATTATAAACGACATAAACATGTTTTTGAGAAAGGAATTAATTGGATAACGGGAGTAAATGGGAGTGGAAAGACTAATCTTCTGGAGGCGGTGTTGTGTTTGAGTCAGGGTAAAAGTTATCGGGTGGTAAGACAAGAGGATATGGTGGAGTGGAAAAGTGATGCTGCTCGAGTTAGGGGGAGGTTTGTGTGTGAGGAAAGGAATGATGAGTTAGAAATAAATATTTGGAAAGCAGGGGCTGGCGGGAAGAAGATGAGTGGGAAGAGTTATAAGATAAATGGAGTGGGGAAATTGTTACGTAATTATGTGGGGAAGATGATGAGTGTGTGGTTTGGGCCAGAGGATTTGAGTTTGATAAGTGGCGGGAGTGGGGGGAGACGGAGATATATGGATGTGATTTTGGGTCAGAGTGATGTGAAGTATGGACGTTTTGTACGAGAGTATGAGCAGGCTCTTAAACGTCGGAACAAGTTATTGGAACTGCTGGCTTTGGGGAAAATCACAAGGCAACCATTTGCTTATTACGATGAGATATTGTTGAGTAGAGGAGAGTATATTCATCAGATTAGGAGGGAGTTAGTAGATTATATGAATGTGTTTTTTGGGTGTCATGAGAATTTTGGGAATCTGTTAGTAAATTATGATCATAGTGTGATGTCTAAAGAACGATTGATTAAGTATCAGTATGCGGAGATTGAAGCTGGAGTTACGTTGATTGGCCCACAGAGGGATGATTTGAATATTATTTATATGTTTGGGGATGAAAAACAGAGTTTGCGAAATTTCGGGTCGCGCGGACAACAGCGAATGGGGGCTTTGGGGTTGAAGTTGGGAGAATTGGAGTTTTTGACTCAAAAAAATGGGCGTCGGCCGATATTGTTATTGGATGATGTATTAAGCGAGTTAGATGAAAATCATCAAAAAATTGTGATGAAGGTTATGGAGTTACAACAAACAATTGTTACCGGAGTCAATAAATTATAGTCTGCGGAGAAAGAGCGGAGATTGTATATTTTGATCTTTGATAGTAGGATGAAAATAAAGATATGTATTTCCCTAGATTTATCATTTCAAATCAAATACTCAAGAACGTTGGGATAATCGATGCATGTCGAGAAGTAATTGTGAGCGCTCCGATTGTGCCAGCTTGGGAAAAACAGTTTGCAGCTGAAGCAACTTTGAGGACAGTCCACTATGGAACGGCGATAGAGGGTAACCAGTTAAGTTATGACCAAGCAAGAGAGGTGCTTGAAGGTAAGGAAGTGGTGGCTCGAGAGCGTGATATCCGAGAAATACTTAATTATCGTGATGTAATGGTTTATTTGGAGGCTTTAGGCGAAGCGTATGGCGTAGTCGGAAAAGATGATGTGTTTGTTTATAGTGAGGAAATTGTCAAAAAAATTCAATCTTTAACAGTACAAGGATTAATTGATGAAGGAGTGGGTGAGTATCGGGATGTGTCTGTGGTGGTGAGAAGTGTACGATCTGGGCAACAAGCTTTTGTTGCACCCAAGCCAGCGGAGGTACCATTTTTGATGGAGGCATTTATTAGGTGGCTTAATGATGATAAATCAAGAGAGGTCCATAGTGTATTGCGAGCTGGAGTGACACATTATGTGTTGGCAGCAATCCATCCGTTTGTGGAGGGAAATGGTAGGACTGCAAGGGCGATGGCGATGTTAGTTATGATGGCTGAAGATTATGATATAAAAAAGTTGTTTTCGTTGGAGGAACATTTTGATCGGGAAGTGATGACTTACTATGATGTATTGGGAGAGGTGACTGGCCAATCTGTTAATTTGGAAGATAGAGATTTGACAGTGTGGCTTGAATATTTTACTCGAGTTTTGGCTATTGAGCTGACGTTGATTAGAGATAAGGTGCGCAATTTGTCTTTAGACATTAAATTAAAGAACAAAGTGGGTAAGCAAATTGCTCTATCTGAGCGACAAATTGCGTTGGTAACTTATCTTAAGGATCATGAGGCAATGACAATGAGAGAGGCACGAGAAGTGCTATCTTATGTGAGTGATGATACGTTATTGCGGGATTTACGAGATTTGATGGATAAAAGATTGGTTAAAAAGAAAGGTAGTACGAAGGCAGCCAAGTATGTATTGGTTTAAGTATGTTAGTTGGGGACGTGGACGGTGTTGTTCCCGTTGTTGAATTGTCTTTGAATTGCCCGATCGTTGAGGAAATTGTTATTTCCAATGATTTGTTGTATGCGACTTTGGACTCGTTGAATGTCAGCTTCAGTTGAGGATATATATTGTTTGAGTAGTGATGGTTGGTTATTGTTGGTTGTTGCATTTCCTCCGAGAGGATCTGTCCACCAAGTTTGAACTCCTCCTCCGTTTGAAATTCGATTGCGACCGAAATAGGTAGTTCTCTTGAGTCCTTTGAAGTTTGACTGTGGAGAGTCCCAAATTTGATTGCCGTTATTACATCCGATTGTTCTGCTGATGTTGGTACCTGGTTTGCGAAGGAGGGTTTCGCAAATTTCAGAAGTAAATTGAAAATCCTTTTGCCATGTCCGAGTTGGATGTTGATAGCCCACGTCAATGATTCTTACTGGATCTAAGACATCCCATTGGCGCCCATGTTCGGCGATCATGCTTGAATCGGTTAAGATATTGCCTGTGTAGATGGCAAAATCACCTTCCCAAATTTCGTATGGGGTGAAATAGGGGCTGCCTTCTGAAATTCCATAACCAGGATCATCTACGTGTTCCAAACACCATTTATCAGTCATGTTACGTCCCAAGGAGTTGCTATTGATGGCATTAGGTAATCGACTAAGCAACGGATCAGTAAGAATACAGGATGATCCGGGAGTAGTACTAAGATTAGTTCCCGTTAATCCACAAATGTTATCGTTTCTTTTGCGACCGCAGAATCTTTTATAGATACCTGGTTTGCCAAATGACATCATTCCGGTAAGGATAATTTTATTATTCGGATAATATGTTGGTGCATTGATATTGTTGACGTTGACGCTAGTACAGGTTGAATGAAAGATGACTTCATGCATGTTATTCAAGAGTGCATCGGTTGAATGAGTGCCTTGATGAAATTTGTGAAGATGGGAACAGGTAACTCCTGTAGGTTGGAAGGTGTTAGAGCCACTTTGGTAGTATGGAATATTGATTCCAGATGTTCCTGGTATTTGTGCCATAGGATGAGTGGTATTTCCTATCATTTCTGATTCATAGCTGACTTGTTCGATTTTGTGTCCCACGTGGTCTTCGTGACGGACGAATACCGAATCACGCCCTTCTTGGTTGTAGTACTGGTCCATGTGTTCGTTGGCGATACCAAATGGAATACCGGCACGATCCCCTGGTGTGATTTGTCCATTGGAACCAATGACAAGAGGAGTGATGACACCATCGCTATTTATGTCTTTCCCAAAATGCTGGATGATTTCGTTCCAGTGAATATATTTTTGGGGATCTGAGCCATGTTCGTGGCCGAAGGCGCATTTACCTACTTGAGTGATAGGATTATTAACAACAGGAGGGTGCCAAGTTGGATATTTCAGGCCATCGTATGCAATGACATGATAGGCGTTGTGAGCTGTGATGATGTCTGTCCCGTCATCACATTTGTCGTATAGTTGGTTGGGCTTGTTTTTGCCTGTGTGACTCCATGCGGACATAGCCATACTTTCTCCTGGCAAATGACTATGAATACCAGTGGGTGACGGAGCTGTTGATGTCGGGTTGGGAGTGGGCGTGATAGTGATTGATTGGGTTGGAATTGGTGAATTGCTAACATTGCCGAAGTTAGTGCTAAAAACTGTGAAATCAAATATGTTGATAATCCCATCGGGTTTAACATCGGCTTTGGGGTCTGAAGTTCCAAATTTTGATGATATATATGCAAAATCGATAATATTAACTATGCCATCGCAGGAATTGGTGTCGCCA
Organism: uncultured Gammaproteobacteria bacterium; assembly: GCA_964444295.1. Taxonomy (GTDB): domain Bacteria; phylum Patescibacteriota; class Microgenomatia; order CAYXHB01; family CAYXHB01; genus CAYXHB01. The sequence continues at coordinate 14,446 of CAYUGO010000002.1, forward strand.
GGTAAGGGGCATGGAGGCTGTGGTGACTGGGCCTGAATGAAGCTAGTTTGAGAAAAAAACAGAATAATTAGGACACATAAGTTATAAACGAGGAAAATCATGTATCGTAACATGGTACGAAATCATTTGGTGATTGTCTATTCTTGAGGGGAAATGGGGGATATTTTTTAATAACTTGCTGGTATGATGTTGATATGTTGGCAATGAATTTGTTTAGATACTTTGATGAGTTAGAAAAAGTGAGTTTGCGGCTTGTGATGCTTGATATTTTGGCAAGGATGTATGGAGATTTGGAGAGCAATGAAGCGGACAAGGCGACATATTTGTTGTTTGGGAATTTGGGTCCGTCATATAAATCATTGGAATTTAATATGGCTGAGAAAATGGTGATGAGAGCAATGAGTAAGGCTTATGGTGTTTCTGTTGAGTTGGTGGATGGTAAGTTTAAAGACTTGGGTGATTTGGGATTGGTAATAGGAGAACTTGAGCCGGGTGATTATAAATTGAGTGAGGATATAAATGAGATGTATGAGGAATTATATAAATTAGCTGATTTGAAAGGGGAGGGAAGTCAGGAGGGTAAGATTGATTTGTTAGCAAGTATTTTATCAAGAGCGGATGGAGTGAGTGCTAAGTATTTGGTGAGAATTGTGTTGGGGAAGTTAAGGCTGGGAGTTGGAGAGATGACAGTTTTGGATGGTTTGAGTTGGTTGATTTGTGGAGATAAGAGTTTACATGATTTGTTTGAGAATGGTTATAATATTGCTGCTGATATTGGTATGTTAGCTAAAAATACGTTGGAGAAGAGAGATAAAGATAAAATTAAATGGTTGGAAAACGTGAAGGGTAGCATGGAAAAAATGGAGCCAAAAATTGGTGTTCCGATTGTGATGGCATTGTGTACAAGGATAGCGACCTTTGATGAAGTGATTACAAAATTGGGGGAAGTGATGTGTGAACCAAAATATGATGGAAATAGAGTGCAAATTCATTTTCGAAGAAACAAAGATGAAGATGAGATAGTGACATTTAGTCGTAACTTGGAAGAAAGCACATATATGTTTCCTGAGCTTGGTAGAATAGGCGAGTGGTTGGATTTGGATGAGGCAATATTTGATTCTGAAGCAATGGGAATTGACGTGATGAGTGGAGGATGGACTACTTTTCAGGTGACAATGACACGCAAGCGTAAGCATGGGATTGCGACGCAAGTGGAAAACGTGCCGTTGAAATTTATGGCGTTTGATTTGTTATATGCACGAGGTAAAAAGGCGAAGGAATTTGGGGCAGATGGTGATATTCATGATTGGCCACTTGAGAAAAGACGAAAATTATTGGAGGCTGTGGTAGTAAAAAATGATTTATTGGAGATTACTCCAGTGGTTAGATCTAGTAAAGCTGTGGAAGTGCGAGATTTGCATCAGCAATATTTGGATCAGGGATATGAGGGAGCTGTGATTAAGCAGGCAACGTCACCTTATGTCCCCGGAAGAAAAAAAAGCTATTGGGTGAAGATGAAGGAAGTGGAAAATGCTGATGCAAAGTTACCCGACACCATTGATAGTGTGGTAATGGGTTATTATCGGGGAGAGGGACGGCGGGGGAAGTTCGGGATTGGATCATTGTTGTTGGGAGTTAGAGGTAAGTGGGTGGTGGATGTAGATGAAATTAACGGATCGTTGTTTGAAAATTCTGATCAAGAAGACCGGTACTGGACGGTTACAAAAGTTGGTTCTAAGTTGAGTGATGATCAATTGAAGGTAATCAGAAAACGTTTGGACGAGTTGGTTATTGATAGTAAGGATGTTTTGTATGAAGTTCCAGAGACATTGACCCCTGATGTGTGGGTGCGGCCTGAGATGGTGGTGGAGGTGGCGGGTGATAATTTGACTAAATCTCCGTTGCATAGCGCTAAGTTGGCACTGAGGTTCCCTCGAGTTATAAGGATTAGAGATGATAAGAAAGTTGATCAGATAACTTCGATGGAAGAGTTGTGGGATTTATATAAGATTCAAAAAGGTTAATTGGGGCTATATGTGAATATGCTTTGTATGGTTAAAATGGTAGGATGATTGATCAGAAACTAATAAAGAATGGATTGAGTCAAGTTGAAGTTGATAATTTGGCATTGAAAGGTGGTTTGAATCAGATTGTTAGGCGTAAGCGAGATACAGATGTGGTGTTGTTGATGAGGCAGTTTACTAGTCCTTTGGTTTTGGTGTTGTTGGGTGCTGTGGGGTTAACTTTAATTATTAAAGATTGGAGCGATGCTGCATTGATTGGGATTGCTGTGTTAATTAATGTTGTTTTGGGGTTTGTACAAGAACGTAAGGCGGTTAAGTCGCTAGAATCGTTAAGATCATTGATTTCTGTGCGAGCTTGGGTGATCCGAGATGGGAAGAAAAAAATGATTGATGCAAAAGATCTGGTGGTGGGAGATGTTGTAATGCTAAGTGAAGGAGAGCGAGTGCCTGCGGATGGAGTGTTGGTGGAAACGGTTGATCTGATGGTTAATGAAGCAATTCTAACAGGTGAGAGCATGCCTGTGAGTAAAAATATTATTCAAAATAATGAACCTGATAATGAATCCTCAGTGTTCATGGGAACTTTGATTAGTGCCGGATTAGGCAAGATGATTGTAAGTAAAATTGGAGGAAATACAGAAATGGGTTCAATTGCAGGGAGCCTAGAAGAAGATGAAGTGAAAACTCCACTTGAGAAGCGAATTGGAGTTTTGGCAATGTATATTAGTGTTGCGGTAGTAGTTGTAGCAATGGTGGTTTTTGTGTGGGGTTGGGTGTCTGGGTTGGAGTGGAAAGTGATGTTTACAGTGGCGGTGGCTCTGGTGGTGAGTGCTGCTCCTGAGGGATTGGTGATTGCGTTGACAGTAATTCTGGCGGTTGGAGCTCAGCGGATGTTCAAACGTAAAGCTTTGGTGCGTAAGTTAGTGGCGGCAGAAACATTGGGAAGTGTAACCCATGTGTGTGTTGATAAAACCGGTACCTTGACTGAAGGGAAGATGACTGTGTGTGATGTAGATTTTGTGGATGTGGCGTTGGGGTATCGATTAGCTCTGTTAGCAAATGATATGAGAGATGCGACTGAGGTGGCGCGGGTTGAGTGGGCGAGACAGTTTTTTAAGGCAACAGTGATGGATAAATTTAAACTTAACTTAATTGAACCTGAGTTGTTGATTAATGATTCCGTTCGCGATGATTCGATTGCTTTTTCGACAGAAAAAAGATTGTTAGCAGTGAGATATAAGAATGAGGTAATGGTAGTTGGAGCTCCGGATTTGTTGTTGTCGATGTCATTTTTGCATAAAAATAATATCCACGAATGGGAACAAAAACTAAGTGTTTTGGCTCAAGAGGGTAAGCGGGTTTTGGGGTTTTTGCATAAGAAATTTAGTAAAATAAAAGATGCACAAGCAGTGATGGATGGTTTGCGTAATGATGAAAAGGTGGTGCTTGACTGGGTAGGGTTGATGGCGTTTAGAGATCCAGTACGTAAGGGGGTTCGGGAGGCGTTGAGTTTGGCTAGGATTGCGGGAGTCAAGGTGATGGTAATTACTGGAGATTATCGAGAGACAGCGTTGGCTGTAATGAAAAGTATGGGGTTGCACCCAAGAGATAGGGAAGTGTTGGAGGGGTGGGAGATAGAAAAAATGAGCGAATTGGAATTAGGGCGGAAAGTGATGAGTACTATGTTATTTGCAAGAACTAGACCTGCGCAGAAACTGATGATAGTTAAGGCTTTGCAGAAAAAAGGCGCAGTTGTGGGGATGATGGGAGATGGAGTTAATGATGCACCCGCTTTGGCGGCCGCTGACATTGGGATGGTAGTAGGTGAAGCGACAGATATAGCTAAGGATGCAGCTGATATAGTGTTATTGGATTCTGATTTTGCGACGATTGTGGCAGCAATAGAGGAGGGGCGGGGTATTTATGACAATATTCGTAAGGTGATAATTTTCTTATTGGGGATGGCTTTTTCGGAAGTTTTGGTTGTTTTGGGAAGCTTAGTGTTTGGGTGGAGTTTAGCTTTGAGTGCGATTCAGATATTGTGGATAAATTTGGTAACTGATGGTTTGCCATACATGGCGTTGACGATTGACCCTAAAGATAAGAATATTTTGAAGCGTAAACCGATTGATTCAAAATTACCTTTGTTGGACTTGCGAATGTTTGTGATTGTTGGAGTTATGTCGTTGTTGACGGCTGGTTTGTCATTATTTACATATTGGTGGTGGTTGCCATTGGGAATTGATTTGGCAAGAACTGGAGTGTTTTTGATTATAAGTTTGGGAACCTTGATGTATGTGTTTGCATGTAGATCTTTGGAAGAGCCGATTTGGATTGAGAAGCCTTGGGGGAATTGGTATCTGGTGTTTTCGGTGATTATTGGATTGGTTCTGACGTATGCTTCTGTATGGATCGCTCCTTTAAAAGATTTGTTAATGACGGCAAATCCCAATTGGACACAATGGTTGTGGGTGTGGATATGTGCGTTGATAATATTGGTTGCTGCGGAGGGGCTTAAGATGGTACTTAATCTAATTCGTGGTGCAACAGTTAAGGGAAATTAAAGATAGCGGGAGATGTAGGAGGCGATGGTTTGGGCTGCAGGTCGGTGTTGGTTGCGGACAAATTCAACCCCAGGAAGGGTGTTTTGGAGGATGTCGGGATTGTGAAGAATGTTGGATATTAAAGAGGCTGCGTGTTTTGGGTTTTCTTCGACAAACCCACATTGGGTTGAGCGGATGAAGTCAACATTGCCATTTTCTTGACCGTGGATGTGGTGCGTAACAATGAAGGGTTTGCCAGAGGCAAGGCTTTCTAACATTATGTTGGGTCCGGCTTTGGCTGCTACGAAGTCTGCAGCATGGAGGTAATCGGAGACATTATTGATGTGTCCAAGAGTGTGAATTTTCATTCGTGATGGGAATTCTTGTGATTGGATGTCCTGGGCAAGTGAGGAATGATTACCACAAAGAACTATAATTTGGCATTCGGGAGTTTGTATGTCTTGTAAGTATTTAAGTATATCTTGAGTTTTTTCAATTCCGCCTCCAGATCCTCCTAGAACAAAAGTGGGTAGATTGGGATCTAAGTTAAGTTGGGTACGGAGTTTGGTAAGGTTGGTTGGTGTTTTGAAAAAATCTTCGCGGATTGGATGGCCAGTGATGACGAGTTTCTCGGGAGAAAGACCGTTTTTGAGTCCTCGTTGGTATGCGGTTAGACTGCTGACCATAGTAAGATCAGCCTGAGGTTGATAGTAGATGGAGTGAGGGGTAAATGGATCAGGAACGAAGAAGAGAAAAGGGATGGGATTGTTGGTTTTTTGGACAAGATGAGGGATTTCATTTATCCCAAAGATAGTATTGCTGACGATGACTTGTGGTTTGTGGTGGAGAATTGCTTTTTGGAGATACTGAGATGTAAATGCTTGGCTGGTTTTAGAGATGATTTTTTTGATATGGTGGTAATTAGTGGCTTTGAATAATAAATTGTAAACACTGGGATAATTCCGGACACTTAGTTCGTAGCCTTTTCCAAACATTGTATGATTGAAATCGAGGCGAATTGGTTGAGCTTGGGGAGCGATGTGGTGTAATGATTCGATAATAGCTTGGGTGATACTAAGATGACCTCCGCCGGCAGCTATTTCTAGAAATAAGATTTTGGGTTTTTGAGTCATGAAGATGTTAATTATTATAACTCAATTAAATTTAGAGATGGATTTGACTTGCATTTAAACATCAATATCGTGCAGTATAGATGTATCTATGCAAGAAGCTGAGGACAAAGATTATGAAGATTTGAGTCAGAGTTTGGCGATGCCTATTAATAAAGTATCTGCGTGGATATACGTGGTGGGAATTGTGCCTGTTTTGGGGTTGATATGGAGCGGTGTGTTGTTATATTTGGAGAAGGACAAAAGGGTTAGGTTCCATGCGTATCAATCTATTGCGTTGTTTGGACTGTTAGATATGGTGGTTGTTTTGTTTTATTTGACGGTGATTTTGTCGAGATTGAATCAGATTATTATTTTGGGAGGATTTGTGGTCTGGTTGTTATTGATATTGAGAACGAGTGAGGGGAAGGTTTGGGAGTTGCCGATCGTAGGAACATGGGCAAGGCGGAGGGTATAAAATGGATAGGGGGAAAGTGGAATATTTTAGATGTACAATATAAGGATAATGAAAGTAGTAGTAGGTTTGGGTAACGTGGGTAATAAATATACTCGTACTAGGCACAATGCAGGGTTTTTGACCTTAGATTTGATTGCAAGTAAGTTGGGTTTAGATTGGCAAGGATGCGGATCTGATTGTGGTGAGTATGTTAAGGATGTGGCGGGTAGATTTTGGTTGTTTAAGCCAGGCTGGTATATGAATAGGAGCGGAGAAGCTTGGGCTAGTTTGGTCAATTATTACAAAATTGATAGTGATGACTTGGAAGTTATCATTATTCATGATGATTTGGATTTGCGGTTGGGAGAAATAAAGATTAAAACAGGTGGTGGGGCAGGAGGACATAATGGAGTACTGTCGATGATGGAGGTTAATTCGTTTGAGTGGGATAAAGTGCTGAGATATCGGTTGGGCATTGGCAGGCCTGCTGAAGGGGTTACGGATTTTGAGATAATTAGTAATTGGGTTTTATCTAGGGTCGGGAAAGAGGATGCTTATGTGTGGAATGAGATGTTAGAAACGTGTGCTGAGGAGATTATGGGAAAGATGTTTGAATAAATAGTTTGGCTTGATGTATAGGTTTATATTTAGTGATATTTATATATATTTAGATAGTTTGTGATATGATTTTGGGTTGAGCTGTTTTGCGGTAATTATTATTGTTGAAGAGATGTGGATAAGTTTGCCCATGGTATATTTTGCGACATTTATTTTAATAACTCAAAATATAACAAATAAGATAATGCCTTGACGGAATGGTCTTCTAGCATCAAAGTACGGATAAATAGAAAGAAAGTTTGTGGTAGTAATTGGAGTTAGTCGAAGAGTTTTTTAGTGGTTTCTTGAGGAGGAGAAATGTGGAGATGTTGGTAAGCCTGGTGAGTTAACATCCGTCCTCTCGGTGTGCGTTTGATAAAACCTATTTGCATGAGGTAGGGTTCGGTAACATCCTCAAGGGTCCGTTTGTCTTCAGAAAGTGATGCGGCCAAAGTATCTAACCCGACAGGTCCTCCTTGGTAGAATTTGGCAATGATTTCTAAAAATTGGCGGTCATTGTTGTCTAGCCCCAGATCGTCGATTTCGAATAATTCTAATGTTTCAAGGACAACTTTTTGGGTAATGGTGGGGAGTTGAGATATTTGGGCAACGTCTCTAGTTCGTTTGAGGAGTTTGTTAGCTATGCGGGGAGTGCCGCGAGACCGTTGAGCAAGAGTAAGGGCCGCTTGGGGTTCAATGGTAAATCCAAGAACTTGGGCTGAGCGAGTGAGGATAGATGTTAGTTCTTGGGGTTTGTAGAATTCCAGTTTGTGAATGGCACCAAATCGGTCTCGTAGAGGCGCGCTGATTAATCCGGTTTGGGTGGTGGCGCCAATGATAGTAAATTTGGGAAGATCGAGTTTGAGTGTACGGGCGGCAGGTCCTTTGCCGACGATGATATCAAGAAAAAAATCTTCCATGGCGGGATATAAAGTTTCTTCGACGATTTTGTTGAGTCTATGTATTTCATCGATAAATAAGATATCTCCTGTCCCAAGATTGGTAAGAATTGAGGCTAAGTCTCCGGCCCGTTCTAAGGCTGGGCCTGAGGTGGTTCTAATTTGGACGCCTAGTTCATGAGCCATGATATGGGCTAGTGTTGTTTTGCCTAATCCTGGTGGCCCGTAGATAAGTAAATGGTCGATAGGTTCGGCTCTTTCTTGAGCAGCTTGAATAAAGATGTGAAGATGTTTTTTGACTTTGGATTGGCCTGTGAATTCTTTTAGCTTGGTTGGACGGAGGGTGAAGTCAAGTTGTTCGTCTTGGGGGGTTATATTGGTGGGACTGATGGTGGTCATGCGTGCTTTAGCGTATCAGATTTGGATGATGGGTGCAATTTTGGTTAGTTTGTGATGTTTATTGGTGTGGGGGTTTTTATTATTTTAGATTGTGGGTGAAGTTGATGGTAAGTTATTTTGTACAATAAATATACAACAAGAGTGGCAGATGTGACGGAAATTATTAAACTGAGAGTGAATGAAATAGGGGTGCTTTGGGGTGGAATCGGGATGTTTAAGAAGTGGCGTTGATGTGTAATGGCATTAGATAGTTGAGGATTATGAATGGATGTGGGAGTTGTGGAAATGGTGGGAGTGGTATTGAGGGTTGCTGCGAAAGTAGCGGTTAATGTTTCGGTCGGAATTGAGACAATCGGGGGAGATATTTGGGAAGGTGTATTGGAGGATGTGGTCGAAATATGGATAGACTGAGTAGGGGTGGGTGATGAGGGTGCTTGGATGTTGAGTTGAAGATTGTGAACTTCGTTAAGAATATCACCTTGGCCTGTGGTGACTGCGATGTTCGAATCGGTAGTTTGGCCAGAGAAGAAGATGATATCAAGATTGGTCGAGCCTGATTGGAGGGCTTTGAAATTTAGAGTTGCAAGAGTGTTTGTCCCGTTGAATTGTGAGTCCAGAGAGTTAGCGAAGGTTGAGATGTGAATAGTTCCGAGATCATTATCAAAATTTTTTTTAATAAAATTATCAAAAATTGTACCTTCTTCGATTGAAGTGATTTGAATAAACTGGGGATTAAATTTTATTTTGACACCTGCCCCTGCGGTTTCGTTTCCAGCGGTATCGAGGATGATATTTATTTGGGATGATTGTTCTACAATTGGATTTGGGGTGGAGGTAGTGAGACTGAATGAAGGACTTGCGGCAAGTGTTGGGAATGGATTAGTTAATGAATTAAGTAAGAGGGTGACAAGGATGATAATTGAGGAAGTTAGATGGAGTCGCACAGATATTGTTTATTATATAGATCAGTTTAACTTAGTAAGTTGGAGGCACAGTGTTGTTCGTGTAAGGGGGAGAATCAGTAGGTGGAAGTGGGTTAGTTGGTGATTGATTATCAGTTTTGATGATGATTGTAGGTTCTTGAGGGGAAGTATTTTTGTTTTTGAGGAGTAAAAATAAAACAATAATGGTGATGATAATGGCAGCAATTATAGATCCGATGATATAGATGAGATTATTGTTAGCTGAGTTGGTCATTGGAGGAGAAAGGGTTGTATCATCCGTGACAGTTGTGTTAGCAATATTTGGATTAGGAGAGATAGAAACTGTGAGAGAGTTAGTGTATGCGAGGATATCTCCGTTGCCATATGTAACTGCGATATTGGAATCTCTGGTGTTATTGGGAAGGTAGTTAAATTTGACGGTGGTTTGACCAACTGATTTAGATCGGAAAGTAATAGTTGCGAAACGGTCTATGCCTTGATATAGAGATTGAGAAGTAGGATCTTTGATACCAGAAATGGAGATAGTGCCTTTGGCATTATCGTATGTGGCATTTGGGTATGAGTCAAAAATAGGATATGTGTCTATTTTGGTAACTTCAAGATTGTTTTGGCTATAAAAAAGTTCTGCACCGACTCCAGCAACCTCTTGATTAGAGGTATCAATTCTGAGATCAACTGTGAATGTTTCGTTGACAGTTGAATTAGTCTGGGTTGGTTCAAGTAAAAGGCTGGGGAGGTTGTTTTGGGCAAGAAGATTAGTACTGTGAAGGAATATAATACCTAGAGATAAAAAAAGAGAAAGTGCAATTTTATTCATGATGACTGATTGAGAGAATATTTATTGGAGAACGTCATCTTGTTTGTTCCAGTTGTCGCGCATGATGGCGAAGTCTAGAGCATTGAGTTCTCCGCTGCGATCGAGATCGGCGAGACTATAGTTCTTAAAGAAGTTGGGAAGTACGTGGAGAGTGTAGTCAATTTCGTTAATCTCACCATCTTGATTGAAGTCGCCTCCGAGAAGCGGTGATTGAGTTAGATTGATAAGTTGTTCTTGGGCTGTGATATTAATGGGGTTGGTGTTTGTGCCGAATTTTTTGGCTAGGTAGCCTGGAGCTTTGACGGTGAATATATAATTACCTGAGGCTACATTGATTGATACTTGACCGTTAGTATTGGTTTGGGATTGAACTTCGGAGGTTTGATTGTTGGACAGTTTTTTGATTTCGATGGTCACAGGTAGATTTTTGGCGATACCGGAGGTGATGCCTTTCCCTTGGAAATTAACTTGGAGAGTTGCACTTAATGTGGGAACTGGAGTTGGTCCAGTGGTGGGTACGGCGGTGGGGATTGCTGTAGGAGCTGGTGTATTAGTCGGGGTAGGGGTTGGAACATTGCTAGGAACTGGAGTGGGGGTGTTGGTAGGAGCCAAGGTTGCTGTTGGAGCAGCAATTATAGTGATAGCTTGGTTATTAACTTGGGATAAAATATCAACAGGATTGTTACCGGCGTTGAATTTGACAAGGTTGCTGTCATTGGGGTTGTTAGGAGAAAATTGATAGTTGATTGGGGTTGAAGCAATGGTTTTGAGCGGTTGGAAGGTAATTCTGGCGAAGATCAAATTGTTGCCGATCGCTGGAGTTGGATTGGCAGAGGTGCCGATATTCGCTGCGATGTTAATTGTTCCAGCTGTGTTGTCGTAAGCTTTGACGGCATATGAGCTAAATGCTGATGGAGTTGATTGTTCTACGCTGATGACTTTGAGATATTGAGGATTGAAGGTTATGTCGGCATCAACGGCACTTAATTGTTCACCTGCGGAATTGACAGTAGTTTCAACTGTGAAGTTTTGGTTGACTGTTTGGGGATTTGGTTTACTTAGATTAGTAAAGGCGAGAGTAGGAGTGTCTGTATTAACTACGATTTGACCATTAGTGGCTGACGCAAGAGTATTTTCGGCTTGGAGATTAGCTACAAGAGATGGTCTGTTTGAGGTAGTATCAATTACAAGGTCAGAGGTCCCCGCGGTTATTACTTGGTATGTAATATTTGCGACTGCACCAGGGACCACCCCACCATAGTTACTTCCAAGAGGGAATCCGATTGCATAACGGATGTCGCCGTTGCCGAAAGTTTTTTGAATTACGACAGGTGCACCCCCTGCTTGATTTTGGAAATCAGTGAAAAAATTACCTGGTTGGATGTCATTAATTTGGATTACTGAAGCATTATAAGTAAGATGAAGTTCAATTGAATTGACTTGATCGCCATTTGGATTAATGTTAACGGCGAATGAAGCTGATTCTGCGAGGCGGGGGGTACTTTGGGCTGGCTGAATAGCAAGCACCGATTTACCTGTGGCAGCTTGAGTGTTAGTTCTGGTTGGAATACGAGAAAGGTAGATACTGACAGGAAGAGCCAGAAGAGCGACTGCTAGAATTATGTACTTTGATTTATTTTTGGTTAATGAGTTTGGGAAGTTCATCTTTGTTTATTGTGGGTTTATTAGTTGGGGATTGCAAGGGTTATTTACCAAAACTTATAGACAAAATTGTATAGTCTAGGATATTTACTGCGTTATCACCATTGAGATCAGCTTTGTGATTATTGGTTCCCATTTGGCTAGAAAGAAATGTGTAGTCGAGAATGTTGACTTTACCGTCACAATTATTGGTGTCTCCAATAACAGGGCAAGGGGCAGATTGAATATTAGTAACAGGAAGAGTAGGCGTAGCCGCCGAAACAGTAGGGCTTGTAATGAAGGTTAAAATCAAAAATCCAGTAATAATTGTGGCAAGTTTTATTTTCACAAGTTAATGTTAATCATATTAATATTGTGGTGTCTATAGGGAATTGCCAAAATTAGCCGAGAGGATAGAGTAATCAAGGACATTAATAACACCATCTTGTTTTAAATCAGCCTTAGTATCATTAGTACCAAATTTAGAAGATAGGTAGGTAAAATCTAGTGCATTAACCACATTGTCACAGAGGTTAGTATCCCCAATTAATGGACAAGGGCGATTAAGAGGTGTGGAAGTTGGCGTTGGAGAATTGGTGGGTGTTGGAGGAAGAGGAGTCGGGGTGGCGGATGGAAGATTAGAAGCAATTATTTTTACTGCTAAGTCGTCGCTTAGATTGGAGATGGGCAGAGTAATATTTCCTGTAGAGTTGGTAGTAAGGTTTTGGGTTTGGGTAATAGTTCCATTATAAGTATTCCACCATTGAACTATATAGTTTGAACTAGGAGTTAGTTTGGTAGTAATGGTTGATGATTGAGGGGTACTGGTTTTGTTCCAGGTGTGGTCTGCATTTTGGATCCAAATATATGCTTTAGTGCCATCGGATTTTTTTTGTCCGTAAGTTCGGATTTTGGTGTTCGTAGAGGTCGTTTGGGCGTCATTGAATCCTCCGCGATTGAGATCTAAGTCATTTATGTAATTATAGAAAGGTTTGGTAATACTAGCTTTGCCGTTGGTGATTTTTTGGATGTGTTCGGTATCAAACCAGTAACCTGTGGCGAAGGCGGCTCCTCGGGTGAGCTGTGACCAGAGCATGTTGTGATACCATGTGCCTGAATTGGCGGAAGTTATTTTGGGATCGTTGAGCGGGTTCCACCATTCAGCAGTTGAGCTTAATCCATTTTCTGCCCAGATTAAAGGTTTGTTAGCATTTTTGGCGTAAGCGACTTCACCGACTTGTTTGACCCACTCGGCCATATCATAGGTATATGAGGAAGATGTGGTGTTGGGATTGCCGGAGTATTCATGGAGATCTAAGTAATCGATGTCAGGATATTTGTTTTGAGAATTACTATAAAATGGAAAGCCGTCGTAGAGGGAGCAACACCAAAATGAAGTTGTTGAAAGAACGGGATGGGCGCTAAGATTTTTGGTATAATGGGCAAGATTTTCTTGAACATTTTGCCAGTGTGATATGTCGTTAGGGTTTGCCTCGTTGACCGCTTCCCATGAATGAACTGCGGTTGAGTATCCCCAGCGAGCAATAAGATAACGATACCACTGTCTTTTGAGCCAGCTGGATTTGGTATTGTAAGGTTGGTCGTAACCAGTACCTTGGAGCCAGCTGGCCCAGGTGCCGTTTTCGTTAAGACTACGGAAGATGGGATCGTTTTTGTCATGAACATTATATTTAAGATAAATTCCATTAGCTTCTGCTTGTTGGACTTGCCAATCGAAAAAAGCAGCTGGCCGTTGTTCGACGTAGGTGTGCATATCGGCAGTCGGATTCCTGATAATTTCTGCGCCATTTTCTTTGATTGATAGTTCGTAGATATCGGCCTTGCCTCCTGTCACATTGTCAAGATAAACCCAGATGTCGCTGCCTGTTCCGGATGGAGTTGTAAATGAGGCTTGGAATGTTTGCCATCCGTTGGTACCTTGAGTTTGAGTAATATGGGAGAAAGGTTTAGGAGAATTTCTTAGGGTATTTTCTACAGTTTCATCAGTGGGATTGCCCCAGATAGGATTGCCAAATTTGATAACTAATCCATAAGGGTAGGAAGAATTTCGTGGACCTGTGATGTTGGTAGTTTTGGCGGATAACTTGATTTGATAATTAGTATTGGGTTTTATGGGAGTAAAAAATGATTCATCCATCCAACTGGTTAGCCAGTAGCGACTGGCGTTAGGATATTCTAAGTTGTAAGCAAGCCCATCGCTATTGGGATAGCGGTCTTGGAGAGAGTTCGTGAACGAGACTCTGGTTGAAATGCCTTCATTCCCGTGTTGCTCAGCTGAGGATTTCCAGCGGGCCCAGTTGGCAGAATATGCTCCTGAACCTCCCATCCAAGGTCGGACAAAGTTGAGTCCGGTGTCTTTGTATTTGGAAAAATCTTCGTCACTATAGATAGGTCCAATGGGCCAGAAGAGTTTACCGTTGGAGAATTCAAAATAGCGATTATCAGTCGGACTGACTTTGATAAATCCATCTTTGGTAGGGGTTGTGGCGGTAAAAGATCCGGCGTTGAAGGTGGTGATGCCTGAGGCGTCGGTGGCACGGATTTGAACATTAAAAGTACCTTGTTCTTGTGGACTGAATCTAATTACCCAGTATTTTTTGTTGGTTTCGGTAAATTTTAGACTACTGCCAGAACCTGATTTGGTAGTTTCGGTCATGTAGAATCCAGGGTGGGTCCAAGTTTTGCCGTTTGCAGTAAAAATTCCTTCAACTGTTATTCCAGTTTTGGGAGTAATTCCGGAAGGCGGAGTGGAATCATATTGAAAAAAATAATTACTGGCAGTAGTGGTTAAATCAAATTTGGCTTCGTATTTTTCGTAGACTTTGACGGAGGAAGTTGTGGAGGAAAAATTTGATATAACTGGCCCATTAGATTGGGCTAGAGTTGGTAGAGGAAAGAGAGCTAAGAGTAAAAGAATTGAGATAAAGAGGACAATTTTAATTTGGTTCATGGATATTAATTAATTACTTTGATTTGAGAGGGATCGCTGATAATAATTTCTGGATCCTTGCCTTCAGGCCAGTATGGAGTGACATAACCTGAGATGATAACTTTTTTATTTAGAAAGGTCATGGGGTCATAATTGAATTTGGATAAGTCTTTTTCAAAAATTCTAATTAATAAGGCTCCGTCGTGTGGATTTGTGAATCCTAGATATATTGCTTTGGGTCGATGATTGACGGCTGACTTGATGGTTCCTTGGACTGTGACGTTTTGACCGATATATTTGGGGGCGTCCGTGTAGGAAATGGTTGGGAATTGAGAAGAATCAGCAGTTCCAAGAACTTGAGTATTTGGATTAGTTTGGGCTAAGGTTTGGTCAGACGTGTCTGAGGCAAGAGGATTGCCGTTGGTTAGAGCCATGATGGCCCCGTCGTTGGTTTTGACTAGAACTAGACCATCACTGACGACGGTATAGGGATCAGTTCCAGAGTTATTGTCATTGTGATATTCGTAGAAGCCTGGTGGATAGCTGCGTTGGTCTCCGTAAGAATAAAGACCTGCTTGGCAGTAACGAGTATTTGCGTTGAATGGGCAGTTGGATGGACCATAAGATGTGCCTGTACCGCCTGGGAAAATTTGGGGATTACATTGGGAATTGGTGGGTGGACAGTAAACTTGTCTCCAGATGACAAATGGAGCGTCAGAAGTTTTGATGGGATTGGTAAATGATGCACCTAAGTTGGACGCGCGGTCGGTAATTTTTTTGGCTGAGTTAATGAGCCAATGACTATGGAAGATGGTGTCGCCTGACATAGCGATGTTCATCATTTCGTCGGTTTGAATGTCTGTGTAGCTGATAAACCTCATGTCACCTGTTGAATAGCCCGAGACTGTATTGTTATCGAGAACCATTTCGCCCATGGTGGCATCTTCACGTCCATCGCACCAGCCCGTGCCACAAGCAAGTCCGTTGCGCCAGATTATGTAGGCTACTTCTTTGTCGTTAATAGTTTTGATGATCGGTTGAGGACCCATTGGTAAGGTACCTCCGTCACCAGCACCGCCGTTGCCTACAGCAGGAACAAATGCTTGATTTCCTGTATCAAGGTTAAGTGGGAATAGTGCTTGAGCGCTTGGGGTTGATGCTAGAGCTGATTTGATTTGGCTATTAGTTGTGGGATATGGATTCCATGTCCAGAGAGAATCCCAGTCAAGCCGATAACGGATAAATACTAAACCGTGTTGTTCAGCGATGACTGGCCATCCTTCTTCGGCTTGAGCTCCAGTTGAATTAAGTGTCCCTGACTGGTAATTACGGAGGGTTGGTTTTACTCGCCATTTGCGGGAGCCATCGGTGTTATTAATTGCATGAACATATAAATCTTGGGTTAGATAAATAAGGGCATTGCGAGATGGAGAGTATGAAACAGGAGTTGAACTTGGTGAATTACCTTGGTATTCCCAGACTTTGGTCATGAGATTTTTATCGACTTTGGTAAGGGTTCCAGATTGAGAAACGATGTAAATAGAGTTATCAACTAGCAAGGGTGTTAGATTGAGACTGGATGGAGCGGTGTAGGTTCTGGAGATTGAACCATTGGATGCATTAAGTTTGTATAGATTGTTGTTATTTGAAGCAATATAAACGAATTCGTTATTGTAGATTGGGGTTGAGGTTAGATTTCCGAGTGAGTTGTTGGACCATAATACTTGGCCGTTGGCTTTGTTTAGAGCAAAGATAGTATTGTTGGCAACAGTATAGACTCGAGATCCGCCTGTAATTGGTTGGACTAGGGGAGGGGCGCTAAGATGATTAGCTTGTTTTTTCCCGTCAGATCCGGCGCCATTCCATTGCCAAAGATATTTCCAGGGGGTGGCTACTGTCTGGGGTGTATAACTTGTTCGTTGGGCGTTGTGTGCGAATTGAGTCCATTCGGTTGAACTAGTGGGACCTTGAGTTGGAGTAGGAGCGGGAGGAGTAGGTGAGTTAGTGGGAGCTGGGGTAGAAGTTGAGGGAGGTGAGGTTGGTCCGACTTTGCCAAAATTATTTGACAGAATAGTAAAGTCAAAAACATTGACATTATTATCTGAATTAAAATCTGCGCCTATATTATTGGAGCCGAAATTGGAAGAAAGATATGTAAAATCTAAGACATTAACTGTGTTGTTGCATGGTGGAGTGTCTCCTGGGAATGAACATCTAGTGCTGGTTTGGGCTTGGATTGTGAATTTGGATGTAGATAGGCGAGGAAAATCAAAAATTAAATTGATTGAAATTAGTAGTAAAGATAATAGGATTAAGAGTTTCGTGTGATTCACTGATTTTATTATATATATTAGTTGACATTAATTACAAAGTTTTACCAAAGTTAGCAGAGAGGATGGAGTAATCCAGGACATTAATAACACCATCTTGTTTTAAATCAGCCTTGGGATCATTAGTACCGAATTTGGAAGAGAGATAAGTAAAGTCTAGTGCATTAACTACATTATCACAGAGGTTAGTATCTCCGATTAGAGGACAAGGACGAGACAGAGGAGTGGAAGTTGGGGTTGGTTGATTAGTGGGTGTTGGGGGAAGAGGAGTCGGGGTGGCGGATGGAAGATTAGAAGCAATTATTTTTACTGCTAAGTCGTCGCTTAGATTGGAGATGGGCAGAGTAATATTTCCTGTAGAGTTGGTAGTAAGGTTTTGGGTTTGGGTAATAGTTCCATTATAAGTATTCCACCATTGAACTATATAGTTTGAACTAGGAGTTAGTTTGGTAGTAATGGTTGATGATTGAGGGGTACTGGTTTTGTTCCAGGTGTGGTCTGCATTTTGGATCCAAATATATGCTTTAGTGCCATCGGATTTTTTTTGTCCGTAAGTTCGGATTTTGGTGTTCGTAGAGGTCGTTTGGGCGTCATTGAATCCTCCGCGATTGAGATCTAAGTCATTTATGTAATTATAGAAAGGTTTGGTAATACTAGCTTTGCCGTTGGTGATTTTTTGGATGTGTTCGGTATCAAACCAGTAACCTGTGGCGAAGGCGGCTCCTCGGGTGAGCTGTGACCAGAGCATGTTGTGATACCATGTGCCTGAATTGGCGGAAGTTATTTTGGGATCGTTGAGCGGGTTCCACCATTCAGCAGTTGAGCTTAATCCATTTTCTGCCCAGATTAAAGGTTTGTTAGCATTTTTGGCGTAAGCGACTTCACCGACTTGTTTGACCCACTCGGCCATATCATAGGTATATGAGGAAGATGTGGTGTTGGGATTGCCGGAGTATTCATGGAGATCTAAGTAATCGATGTCAGGATATTTGTTTTGAGAATTACTATAAAATGGAAAGCCGTCGTAGAGGGAGCAACACCAAAATGAAGTTGTTGAAAGAACGGGATGGGCGCTAAGATTTTTGGTATAATGGGCAAGATTTTCTTGAACATTTTGCCAGTGTGATATGTCGTTAGGGTTTGCCTCGTTGACCGCTTCCCATGAATGAACTGCGGTTGAGTATCCCCAGCGAGCAATAAGATAACGATACCACTGTCTTTTGAGCCAGCTGGATTTGGTATTGTAAGGTTGGTCGTAACCAGTACCTTGGAGCCAGCTGGCCCAGGTGCCGTTTTCGTTAAGACTACGGAAGATGGGATCGTTTTTGTCATGAACATTATATTTAAGATAAATTCCATTAGCTTCTGCTTGTTGGACTTGCCAATCGAAAAAAGCAGCTGGCCGTTGTTCGACGTAGGTGTGCATATCGGCAGTCGGATTCCTGATAATTTCTGCGCCATTTTCTTTGATTGATAGTTCGTAGATATCGGCCTTGCCTCCTGTCACATTGTCAAGATAAACCCAGATGTCGCTGCCTGTTCCGGATGGAGTTGTAAATGAGGCTTGGAATGTTTGCCATCCGTTGGTACCTTGAGTTTGAGTAATATGGGAGAAAGGTTTAGGAGAATTTCTTAGGGTATTTTCTACAGTTTCATCAGTGGGATTGCCCCAGATAGGATTGCCAAATTTGATAACTAATCCATAAGGGTAGGAAGAATTTCGTGGACCTGTGATGTTGGTAGTTTTGGCGGATAACTTGATTTGATAATTAGTATTGGGTTTTATGGGAGTAAAAAATGATTCATCCATCCAACTGGTTAGCCAGTAGCGACTGGCGTTAGGATATTCTAAGTTGTAAGCAAGCCCATCGCTATTGGGATAGCGGTCTTGGAGAGAGTTCGTGAACGAGACTCTGGTTGAAATGCCTTCATTCCCGTGTTGCTCAGCTGAGGATTTCCAGCGGGCCCAGTTGGCAGAATATGCTCCTGAACCTCCCATCCAAGGTCGGACAAAGTTGAGTCCGGTGTCTTTGTATTTGGAAAAATCTTCGTCACTATAGATAGGTCCAATGGGCCAGAAGAGTTTACCGTTGGAGAATTCAAAATAGCGATTATCAGTCGGACTGACTTTGATAAATCCATCTTTGGTAGGGGTTGTGGCGGTAAAAGATCCGGCGTTGAAGGTGGTGATGCCTGAGGCGTCGGTGGCACGGATTTGAACATTAAAAGTACCTTGTTCTTGTGGACTGAATCTAATTACCCAGTATTTTTTGTTGGTTTCGGTAAATTTTAGACTACTGCCAGAACCTGATTTGGTAGTTTCGGTCATGTAGAATCCAGGGTGGGTCCAAGTTTTGCCGTTTGCAGTAAAAATTCCTTCAACTGTTATTCCAGTTTTGGGAGTAATTCCGGAAGGCGGAGTGGAATCATATTGAAAAAAATAATTACTGGCAGTAGTGGTTAAATCAAATTTGGCTTCGTATTTTTCGTAGACTTTGACGGAGGAAGTTGTGGAGGAAAAATTTGATATAACTGGCCCATTAGATTGGGCTAGAGTTGGTAGAGGAAAGAGAGCTAAGAGTAAAAGAATTGAGATAAAGAGGACAATTTTAATTTGGTTCATGGATATTAATTAATTACTTTGATTTGAGAGGGATCGCTGATAATAATTTCTGGATCCTTGCCTTCAGGCCAGTATGGAGTGACATAACCTGAGATGATAACTTTTTTATTTAGAAAGGTCATGGGGTCATAATTGAATTTGGATAAGTCTTTTTCAAAAATTCTAATTAATAAGGCTCCGTCGTGTGGATTTGTGAATCCTAGATATATTGCTTTGGGTCGATGATTGACGGCTGACTTGATGGTTCCTTGGACTGTGACGTTTTGACCGATATATTTGGGGGCGTCCGTGTAGGAAATGGTTGGGAATTGAGAAGAATCAGCAGTTCCAAGAACTTGAGTATTTGGATTAGTTTGGGCTAAGGTTTGGTCAGACGTGTCTGAGGCAAGAGGATTGCCGTTGGTTAGAGCCATGATGGCCCCGTCGTTGGTTTTGACTAGAACTAGACCATCACTGACGACGGTATAGGGATCAGTTCCAGAGTTATTGTCATTGTGATATTCGTAGAAGCCTGGTGGATAGCTGCGTTGGTCTCCGTAAGAATAAAGACCTGCTTGGCAGTAACGAGTATTTGCGTTGAATGGGCAGTTGGATGGACCATAAGATGTGCCTGTACCGCCTGGGAAAATTTGGGGATTACATTGGGAATTGGTGGGTGGACAGTAAACTTGTCTCCAGATGACAAATGGAGCGTCAGAAGTTTTGATGGGATTGGTAAATGATGCACCTAAGTTGGACGCGCGGTCGGTAATTTTTTTGGCTGAGTTAATGAGCCAATGACTATGGAAGATGGTGTCGCCTGACATAGCGATGTTCATCATTTCGTCGGTTTGAATGTCTGTGTAGCTGATAAACCTCATGTCACCTGTTGAATAGCCCGAGACTGTATTGTTATCGAGAACCATTTCGCCCATGGTGGCATCTTCACGTCCATCGCACCAGCCCGTGCCACAAGCAAGTCCGTTGCGCCAGATTATGTAGGCTACTTCTTTGTCGTTAATAGTTTTGATGATCGGTTGAGGACCCATTGGTAAGGTACCTCCGTCACCAGCACCGCCGTTGCCTACAGCAGGAACAAATGCTTGATTTCCTGTATCAAGGTTAAGTGGGAATAGTGCTTGAGCGCTTGGGGTTGATGCTAGAGCTGATTTGATTTGGCTATTAGTTGTGGGATATGGATTCCATGTCCAGAGAGAATCCCAGTCAAGCCGATAACGGATAAATACTAAACCGTGTTGTTCAGCGATGACTGGCCATCCTTCTTCGGCTTGAGCTCCAGTTGAATTAAGTGTCCCTGACTGGTAATTACGGAGGGTTGGTTTTACTCGCCATTTGCGGGAGCCATCGGTGTTATTAATTGCATGAACATATAAATCTTGGGTTAGATAAATAAGGGCATTGCGAGATGGAGAGTATGAAACAGGAGTTGAACTTGGTGAATTACCTTGGTATTCCCAGACTTTGGTCATGAGATTTTTATCGACTTTGGTAAGGGTTCCAGATTGAGAAACGATGTAAATAGAGTTATCAACTAGCAAGGGTGTTAGATTGAGACTGGATGGAGCGGTGTAGGTTCTGGAGATTGAACCATTGGATGCATTAAGTTTGTATAGATTGTTGTTATTTGAAGCAATATAAACGAATTCGTTATTGTAGATTGGGGTTGAGGTTAGATTTCCGAGTGAGTTGTTGGACCATAATACTTGGCCGTTGGCTTTGTTTAGAGCAAAGATAGTATTGTTGGCAACAGTATAGACTCGAGATCCGCCTGTAATTGGTTGGACTAGGGGAGGGGCGCTAAGATGATTAGCTTGTTTTTTCCCGTCAGATCCGGCGCCATTCCATTGCCAAAGATATTTCCAGGGGGTGGCTACTGTCTGGGGTGTATAACTTGTTCGTTGGGCGTTGTGTGCGAATTGAGTCCATTCGGTTGAACTAGTGGGACCTTGAGTTGGAGTAGGAGCGGGAGGAGTAGGTGAGTTAGTGGGAGCTGGGGTAGAAGTTGAGGGAGGTGAGGTTGGTCCGACTTTGCCAAAATTATTTGACAGAATAGTAAAGTCAAAAACATTGACATTATTATCTGAATTAAAATCTGCGCCTATATTATTGGAGCCGAAATTGGAAGAAAGATATGTAAAATCTAAGACATTAACTGTGTTGTTGCATGGTGGAGTGTCTCCTGGGAATGAACATCTAGTGCTGGTTTGGGCTTGGATTGTGAATTTGGATGTAGATAGGCGAGGAAAATCAAAAATTAAATTGATTGAAATTAGTAGTAAAGATAATAGGATTAAGAGTTTCGTGTGATTCACTGATTTTATTATATATATTAGTTGACATTAATTACAAAGTTTTACCAAAGTTAGCAGAGAGGATGGAGTAATCCAGGACATTAATAACACCATCTTGTTTTAAATCAGCCTTGGGATCATTAGTACCGAATTTGGAAGAGAGATAAGTAAAGTCTAGTGCATTAACTACATTATCACAGAGGTTAGTATCTCCGATTAGAGGACAAGGACGAGACAGAGGAGTGGAAGTTGGGGTTGGTGAATTAGTGGGTGTTGGGGGAAGAGGAGTCGGGGTGGGAACAGTTGTGGGAGTTATACCTGCATTAGTGAGCATCTCGTATTGAGTAAAGGGAGTAATGTTTAGATTAAAATTGGTGTTAAATGGTTGAGTGAACCAAAGGTTGGCCATAAGCCCGTTGGCTACTGTTCCTAAGTGACCTGCGGTGTCTCCCAGACGAAAATGGTGTGGCTCATTGTTTTGGGCAAATACGTGTATTTTTTCTCCAGCAATGAGAATATCTCCTGAGCTATCTAGTTTGGAAACTACATTAGCTGTCATCACTGTGTTTAGGTCAACGAAAACAATTCCATTTGCATCAGCTTTGGCTTCCCATGCGGTATTGATTGTGTTTATGGCATTTGTGACACGAGCGCGTTTGGTGGGATCAGGGTAGAGCATCGCAATGGGTGGAAAAATTCCTGGATCGCCAATGCTGGTCATGACGATTTGGGTGTTGCCAGCTTGTTTGATAATATCGATGGCTTGGTTCATCTTACTAATTATTTCGTTGACTTTGGTGTTGATGTTTACTGTATTGTTATAAACGCTGTCATAAGTTTGATTCCAAAAATTAAAGTCATTGACTCCTATATGAATAAATACGTATTTAACTTCTCCTGATCGGATTTGGCTTGCGAGTCCGGTTGCTTGACCTGAATCAATGAGATCTCTAGTTAAATTGCCACTTTTGGACCAGTTGTATTTGTATCCAGTTCTTCGGTTATCGCTCCAAGTTCCCCATGGTCCGAAATTGAGGTTTCTTTTCTTTACCAGCAGCTCCGCCCAATTGAAAGTAGTAGCTGCATATGTGCCACCTCTATTATCGTTTGCTCTGTATTCATCGGAGTTACTATCGCTTAAGATGCCGATCCCTTCGTTGTTGTATGTGGCAAACGTTATAGATGGAAAAATAATTAAATTAAGGAGAGATAAAAATAATAATGTAGCAAGATATTTTTTCATTTTTAAGCCTGTAATTACCTTAACATAGTTGGGGATGATTGGCACGTTTTTGGGTTGGAGTAATGGGTTACTTTAGATTTTGGAGAGCGTATTTGATTTGGTTTTCGAGAGTGGTTATTTCTGGTGGAATATTGTTGAGTATTTTTTGTATCTCATGTGATTTGTAACCTAAGCTAATTAGAGCATTACCGAGTTCGCTTTCTTGGGTGTCTGATTGGAGATCTAGTTCGTTAAGTGAGCCAAGTTTGGTCTTGAGATCGACGATGATTTTCTGGGCACCTTTTTTGCCGACGCCGGAGATTTGGGTAAAGAAAGAAACGTCGGCCGTCATGATGGCTTGGATAGTTTGGGATGAAGGTTGGTTTAGAATGGCTAGTGCTATTTTGGGACCAATGCCTGACACAGAAATGAGTTGGCGGAAGAGATCGCGGTCGGATAGGGAGTTAAATCCATAGAGTGTTAGTTGGTCTTCGCGGACGTGAGTGTGGATGTGAAGTTGGGTTGGAGAATTGAGAATTAAATTAGAAAGAAGTGGTTGGGGAGCGTGGATTTCATATCCCACACCATTGACATCCAGAGTGAGGGTTTGGTTGGAGATAAGGATTACTTGCCCTTGGAGGTATGAGATCATGGTTTGATTTACTTTAGTGTATTTTGGGGAATTTGGGAAGGGAAAAGCGAAAGAGAGGAATTGATATTGAATTGAATAGAGGAAGATGAGATTTATCTTAAGGTAAAGGCGTGGGTGATGGCTGCGGCAAGGGCATCGGCGGCATCGTCTGGTTTGGGGACTTCTTGTAGCTTGAGGATTGATTTGACCATGAATTGGACTTGTTTTTTGTCGGCTCGGCCATAGCCAGTGATTGTTTGTTTGATTTGGAGGGGGGTGTATTCAAAGATAGGAATACCTGATTGTTTGGCAGCAAGTAGGAGGACTCCGCGGGCGTGACCTACCGACATGGCGGTTTTGGCATTGGTATTGAAAAAAAGTTTTTCGACTACGATGGCTTGGGGTTTGAATGTAGTAATTAATCTGGTGGTTTGGGTATGAATTTGGATGAGACGTTCGGCAAGATCGAGTTTGGGGATGGTGGTGATGCAGTCGCAAGTAATATCAGAAAATGAACTTGGAGCAGTGTATGTAAGGAATCCCCAGCCAGTAAGAGCCGTGCCGGGATCAAAGCCAAGAATGCGAGTAGGCATGCGTGATTATTGGGGATTGATTTCTTGGAGTGTAACAGAAGTGATTGTGTCATCGATTAAGCCGGCGATGGCAGCAAGTTCGTCGCCAACACTGGTGGCTGAATCGGCGAATCGTATATATTGGAGAGCAGGGTTAGAATTTATGTCGCCTTTGTTATGAATGTCTATTTCAATATCACAATTACCTGGGTTTTGGGCATTCACATGGTTTATTAAATTATTGTTACTGTCATTGAGGTAATCGGTAAGATGAGGGTTAAGAGTGTTATGTGGGGTAAATGCATTTGGACCATAGGCAAGGATTAACATGCAAGCATTGCTGTCGGCGACTGCATTTTGAAAGGCAGTTTTGGTGTTAGATCTAGCATTTGGACAAGAATTACGAAATTCATTAGAAATAGTGTCTTGAAGCAATCCGTAATCTTGATTACATAGTGGGTCACCAGATTCACCAGGGGCGGAGGGTAGACCATCTGTTATAACAATAATGTATTTGTAATATGTAGAGTTTGCGGAAATTCCTGTTCGAGGATTTGATTGAAGTATTGATGAGGCTGTGTTGATGGCGGTGCTAAGATTGGCGTATCCTGATGGATAGTCCATTTTGTATACGAAATTATTGTATATTGAAGGTGTGAATTCATTTATTTTGATGAGAGGGGCGGGAGCTGTAACGGTTTCAATGCCGGCTGGATTTGCCCCTACTGCTCCAAATATTACTTCGCTGACTCGTATGAGGTCGCGTTTTGAAATATCTTCAGCTGTACTGGGGGTTGGTGTGGGGGGTTCTGGATAGCCGAAGATTTTATAAACTTTTTTGATCCCTGATCTAACATCTGTCATTGGCTGGCAACTGCTAACTGGAGGTGGAGGGGATGATCCTGTTGGAGTCGGATTGGCAATGAGACATTGACAGTCTGAGCTAGAGCTAGCAATACAATTGTTGATGTATTGATTGGTTGAAAAGCTAGTTGCCCCCATACTGGAGGAACGATCTAGCAGTATGACGATGTCAGCATATTTATTGTAATTTGGTACTGAATTGGAGAAATTTGCTTGAGCACGACGGTTATTGTCGACGATTCCTGTTTGTGATTCAAAGGTATTAGCGTTATAGGTATTATTGATATTGGCAGTTAGTTCAGTTTTGTATGCACCGGTGTTATTGTCCATTCCAGCCGTAATTCTTAATTTCCACCAAAGAGCATCATATAAATTGGCTAGGGAATTGTTAAGTGTTTGTTCATTGCGACCTTGTCCATATGTAGCCTCATAACTTTGTTTGATCAGGATTAACTGTGTTGTGAGGATAATCGTAGTAATGATGGAAATAATTATTATTGTAATTAGAAGCATGGCTCCTGATTTTGGTGATTGGTTATGGTCCATATTTTTGGCGTTTATTAGTAAATGTAACATCTGGGGTTAGATGAAGACTAGGGTTTAGCGTAGAATTAATTGTAAACTGGATTCTTATGAGAGGAAGGTATGATGATTGGTCATTGTTTATTGTGTCATTGGGAATATTGAATAATTGTGTGCTATTAATCTGGACATCGTTGGGGTGTATAGGTGTTCCATCTTTGGTGAGGGTAGAGCCAGAAAGAATATATTGATGAGCTGTAGTATTGAGAGTATTAGATCCTGGAACTGAAATTCCATCAGGAGTACTCCAGCGAATTGAGTCACGAATATCTTGGATGACCAGAGTACTTGTTTGTTGAAGTTGGTTTAGTTGTTGAAGTTGGGCTCGGGTACGGAAGATTGAAACTAGCATTTGAGCTGTCATTGTTAGAATAATCATGCCTATGCTTGAGGCAATTAGTAACTCGATAAGAGTTAATCCTTGTTTTGGTTGTTGAATATTATGGATTTGGATGTGTTTCATAGTCAGTAAATATTGTTTTGACTTCATAGAATTTTTCGGTTGA
>CAYUGO010000003.1:0-15228 GCA_964444295.1 uncultured Gammaproteobacteria bacterium
ATTGATGTCGTTGGTAATAGTAGTCTAACTATTGACCGGCCTTTCTAATCACCACGAAGCAAGGCTTTTTGGTTTTTCACCAAACCCAAGGATATCGTCCTTGGGTTTTTTGTTGTTGCTTATAACATGCACGCCTATCCGTTGACCGTCACTCTACTAACCACTACAATCAACCTATATATGCTCTCTCTTCTCATTGCATTTCTCACTCTCACATTTTCATCTCTACTTATTGTTCCTTCCATTTTTGCCGCCACATCTTCTCCCTTTACATTCTCCCAACCACCTAATTTTTCCATTACCAATATCGGCACATTTATCACCTCTCTTGCTCGTCTTGGCATCATCATTGGATCCATCCTCGTTTTCGTATTCATAATCTGGGGAGGCTTCCAGTGGATCACATCAGCTGGAGACAGTGCCAAGGCCAAAGAAGCCCGAGACAAAATCACCTCCGCCATCATCGGCCTCTCCATCATGGCCTTAGCCGTGGCCATCACCCTCTTAGTTGAATTTTTCTTCGGCGTCCAAATTATAGGGAACCAAACCCTCCCCACAGGCTACTAATATGAAGAAAACATTCCTCACACTTATTCTCCTCGCCATTCTTCACATCATTTCAATAAATTCCATATATTCCGCAGATGCAAAATCAATAGATTGTGACAATTTTGGATTACCAATTTACTTTGACAAAAATTTTGGTGATACATTGTTCGTAAATGATAATACTGCCCAAATAAAAGTTACTCTTAAAGGCAGTGATTCTCCATATGTAAATGAAGAATATGAGATTTGGTTAGTTCAAGCAGACATTGACAGTAACGACAGATGGAATTGGGTAACTTCCATAGGTCTAACACAAGAAGTAGTACACACCTTCGACATTACAGATGAAGCGAGAAGTGATCCAACTTATACACTAACAAAAACAGATCTTTTCAATCTACTTAGCGATCCCGACTCATATTTTCTCACAACTCCCATATCAATAGTCGCAAGAATAAAAAATTCTACTGCCACTAAGCCTCATTGCCAAATTACCAAATTTCAAATGTCTCCGATGGTTGATCCAAGTTCATGCAAAATCACTGCTTCTCCACTATGTATAAACAGTAAAACTGCAATTACTGCAAGTGGTACTAACATCAAATTAAATAACAAGCTGTATACAGGAAAAGCATATATCACGGCATTCGATGGCGATTTAACTGGCCCGGTCGATGGAAGATTAAAAGAAGTAGACATAACTAATGGTTCTTTTTCATCTGCAACATTTAACGCAGAAGTTACTGGACATGTAAACGCTCGTTTAGAAGTCACTAATACCTCAATAATCTGTAACCCTGGTGTAGAAATTAAATTTCAGAGAACCGCATGTTCCACCTACACACCTGCTCCATCATACACACCTGCTCCATCAGGGGCGCCTCCTGCGTTAAATCCACTCACCAGACAAGATTATGACCCATGTCTCAACCTTCCCGATCCTGATAAAAAATCTTGCCAAGATTGTCGAGGAGGAGAAGGTGCCTACACAGCTATCGGCTGTATCCCTCTCCAACCAGGTCAATTCGTAGCAGCCCTTATCCGTGTCCTTCTTATAATTGGTATTGGCGTGGCTTTCCTCCTTATCCTCTATGGATCTTTCCTCTGTCTAACCTCTCGCGGTAATCCTCAACAAACCCAAGCCTGTCGCGAAACCATCACTGCAGCTATCGTCGGTATCATCCTCCTTATCTTTGCTCTAGTTATCGTCCGCATTATCTTCGGTCCAATGGGATTCCTCCCGGGATACATTAATCTTTTCTAACAAAATCACATAATGATAAAAAAATTTTTACAAAGCACTCTGCTCATAATTGTATTAATCCACCTATCTACATATTCAAATAACATTTTTGCTTTATGTTGTGGATCCATTCCAAACAATGATTGTGCCACCAATGAAATGTGCGTCAACCCACTCGACGCTGGATCTCCGGGAATACATTGCGAGCCCGCTCCAAAAATTAATTATTGTGTTCCTGTTCCACCAGGGGTAACTCCAGGATTTTCCATCCCTCGAATTTACGATATTGAAGAATTAAGCAATTTTAAATTTAGTTGGGCAAATAACCCAAGAAGTATCGGCAGTATTCTCTCTACACTCCTTCCATATGTCTTTGCTTTTTCCGGATTCCTCCTCTTTGCCTACCTTATCTATGGGGCTTTTACCATCCTTTCTGCCATGGGCGAAGCTGCCAAGATAGCCACAGGGTCCAAAATCATCACCCAAGCTCTCATTGGCTTCAGTGTCCTTTTCGTCAGCTACTGGCTGATGCAACTCCTCGAATTAATCTTGGGTCTCAATATATTGTAATACGTCCAAATCTACCTTCTAATCACCACCTACTTTTCTGAAAGTATCCCAAGAAATTTTTCCACCAAATCTAGATTTCATAATTAAGATATTATTAGCATTCAATCTCCATTTCGTTCTACTGCAGTCGAAATGACATGTTAAATTGTTTTGCTTCTATCATGTCATCCCACATCCTTTTTTTATCTGATTACTTTTCATTTCATCTTGAACGTTCTCCTCTTTCATTTAGACCATATAGGAGAAATCCTTTTTGGTTTAACCAACATCATGCCACATAATCCTCCTCTCTTTATTTCTATTGTTTCCTAAACACACATAGTTCTATATAATCCTATATATGCCTCGAGTTAATCGCTTTCTCTCCATCTTCCTCACACTCACCTTTTTAACTGCAAGCTTTTTCTCCACGCCAGTTCTAGCACGTGATCCTCTTCAAGGAGGACTTAACTACGAAACAGATGTCTTCAAACCTGCCATCAACTCCCAAGATGTCAATCTACAATCTACCGTTTATGAAATCGTCCTCTCAATTGTTGCTTCGCTTAACGATGCCACTTTTTGTACTCAAGAAACTGATGCAAATGGCAATCCGATTAACGGAGCAGACACTCATTGCACCCAAGTTACAGTCAACATAACTCAAGCTCCTAATGGCAAATACTATGCCTCAGGAGGCATGATTCCTCAGGTCACCACTCTTTCTTCAACTTTTTTTGCTCGACCTGCTGTCTCCAGTACCGAATATCTTGCCGATATTGGTAACAAGCTCAATCTCGGTGTCCAACCAGTCTATGCCCAAGGAGTCGGCTATGCAGGACTCCAGTCACTAGTCCAAATCTGGCAGGCTTTCCGCAATATTGCTTATCTCTTTGCCACCGCCGGATTCCTCGTCCTTGCTTTCATGGTCATGCTCCGAATCAAAGCAGGTCAAGGAGTTATCAACGCCCAATCCTCTATCACCAAGTTTATTTTCGTCATCCTCGCCGTTTCATTCTCTTATGCCATTGCTGGATTCGTTGTTGATCTTATTTATGTATTCTCGGGCCTAATAATCGCTGCCTTTATCTCCACCGGGCTTATCACAGGTTCCATTGCCGAGGTAGAAGGGAATCTCCTCAATGGAGGTCTGATAACCACAGCAGGAAGACTTGTTAGCTTATCTGGATCAGCTGGTAATAATATCGGCAACATTGCCGGTCAATTATTTGGCAGCCTAACCGGCGTCACAACTGGAGCATTTGCTTGGTTATTCAGCGATGGCATCGGAGGCATCGCCAGGCTTATCATCTCAATCGCTATTATTTATTCTCTATTTAAACTCTTCATCCAACTTCTCTTTGCTTACCTTCAAATCATTCTCTACACCCTCATGGCTCCTCTTATGATTCTCCCCGACATCCTACCCGGAGGCAATGCCTTCTTCACTTGGTTACGCAATATTTTCGCTCATGCAATGGTTTTTCCTGCTACAATTTTCGTCATGTTACTCGGAGTTGCAATCATTGGAGACCCAAGCGGAACAATCGGATCATCTGCACCCAACACCAACTCATTGATGCTCCCCTTCCTTAGTTTTACCACTGATAGCCTCCAACAAATCCTTGGGGTTGCTTTCGTCCTCATCCTCCCCAAGGTCAACAGCATGGTCAAGGACTTCTTCAAAGTCAGCTCCTTCAAGTACACCAGCGAAATCGGCGCAGCAGTTGGTGTTGGCATGGCGGGCACGAGAAGAGCCGCAGGTATAGTAACGGGTCCAGTCAGAGGCGCTGCAAGACAAGTACAAGTAGATACTTTGGGAGCAGTAGAAAATACATTCGGAACTAGCACTAGATATGCAGGCAGAGCGGTAGCAGGATGGGCTGCTCGCAGAAAAAAACAACTAGGCGGCGGATAAAACAACCTACCCAATATTTGCCGAAGTATTCCCTCTAGCTGGCCATTTTACATGTAACATAAACTGCCGTGCTTTATCTATCAATCCAAGACTATTAAGAGTTTGAATTAATATCGCTCTTTCATTGCCTAAAGATTTACCCTCAACCTCTTGTAGAGCAGTATCAGGCAACAATGCCTGAGCATATTCAAGTACATGCTCATTTGTAAATTTACTTTTCTTCAACCTAAGCTCTTCATATTTTGTTTCAATTAATTTCTCAGCCTCTTCGGGGGTATTACTCTCAATTGCTGCCATTAATTCAGGAGTACCAACCTTATTAAACCAATTTACCATGTTCCGAATATTACCTGGAGATACTTTTTCTGTTATATTGCTACTAAAAAAAGCATTCCATAAATTAACCCCAAAGACTGTCATCAATTCATAATGTCTATCAATGACAGCCTGATCTGCTCCTTCTAATCTAGCCCATGGAATTTGCCTTAAAGTCAAACCTTCTCCCCCAAACTCCTGATTTCTTAATAGCTTATCCAACAGTCTTCGTTCATTCCTAACTTTTCCCTCTTTATCTACCCACTTAGTCGATGAATAAGTCCGTGTAAACGGTAATAAAAAAGTCTTTGGTAGTTTTTCTGGATGAACCCAGTATAATTTCGGGCCTGCTTTAAACTCTTTGCTCGGATCTGTCTCCGATTTTCTCAACATCGTTGCCATATACTCTCGGGGATACATCACCGAAGCTAAAGGGCCACTTTGAGTCCCAGAACCAGCCACAACTTCCTTAGATGAAAATACAAAGCCTTTATACTTAGCAAGCCCCCTCTTCTTAGGTATTTTATACTGATTGGGCTGTTTTGCATCTCCATAATCTCGCACACCCCAAACAGATGCCAATCTCCAACTTAAATTTACTGCATCCTCAGCCTCCTTTTTAGTAGCCCCTTCTGCAGTCATTAAATATTCTGTAACCGTCGCTTTTACTCTTGCAACATCTGGATTATATGACCTTTTCACGTCGGCAAAAATATTAGGAATCTCTTTACCATTAATTCTCAAACCCCTATCTGAAATTGCCATCTGATTCCAAACACTAAAAGCTTTAGTAACTTGATCTCCCAATCTTCCTGGAACCAAATTTTCTCCCATTAAATAACCAATTCCATAAGTAAGATCTTCTGGCTCTAAATTAGAGCCTTCACTTAACATCTTAGTGTAAGCCAGAGGATCTCCTTGATTTCGAAAAGACTCCCATTCTACCCACCTATTATGTAACTTCCTTCTCCCTTCCAAATTTCTTCTCAACAGTTCTTTCCATGAAATAACTACTTCTTTCCCATCTTCAACGAAAACCATCTCTTCAAAATCAGGCATTTCTTCAAAAACTTTCGAAGGGATCAAATTTCCTGAAGCACCCTTCTCTGATAATCCTCTTACATATACCCTCATAACATCCGACCACTTTTCATTTTCACCATAAACTCTCATTTGTTTTTCATATCCTTCCACTTCTTTGTTAACATAATCTCTCCACCAATATTTGTTATTTTGAAATTTCTCTGGCATATACCCTTGCCTTAAACTTATCTCCCAGTCTTTATCTTTCCTTAACTCTAAGTACTCCTCATAGGATTTTCGATCTATTGAAAAAGACACTTCCCTAACTCTTTCTTCAGTACCCCCATCTCGATCAATTTCTCCATCTCCCCTAACATTCATTTTCACTTGTTCAATCGTCTTTCCTTTTATTCTTTTCCACCAACTCACCGACTCCTCACGCAAACTAAATCTTCTTGGCACACTCCCATCGGCACTCTCTTCAACTGCGAATGGATCTCTTGGTCTGCGCCCAGAGTCTTCACCTGGAGTCAAAACCAAACCAGGGGGAGTCATCACATCAATTTGACCTGTCACTGCTCTAGTTTCGGGCCTAGCTGATGCAGGAGGTGGAGGTGGGGTACTTTCTCTAGTTGTTCCGGTTCTTACTTCAGAAGTCCTTGGAGCAGAAGGCGGGGCAATCGGTCTTTCCGCAGCACTTCTTCCTCCGTCACCAAACAAAGGGTTTAGTGTGGTCCTTAAAGCTTTCTTTCTTTCTTCTTCTTCCACTCGTTTTGCTTCTGCACTTCTCAATTCCTCCACCTCACTTTCCAAAGCAGCAAATCTATTTTTCATTTCCTCCAAAACACTCTCTGGTGTTACTGGCATTCTACTTCCCACAACTCCCCCTTCTCTACTTTCTTCATTTTTTTTTGGTTCTACATCAGCCATAGTTATACCTTCAATCCTTGTTCACCTAAACCAGCTTTCAATCCTTGGACTGCTGCATCGAAAAACAACGGGAAAAACAACCACCATCCCAAACTATAAGCAGCGACGCCAACCCCAGCAGCAACTCCAGCTCCAGCAACCCCTTGCGCAACATACATTGCTCTTAGTTTATTTTGTGCCCGTTTATTTCCCATCAAAGCTTGCTGTTCTAATCCCATTATCTCCACAGCTTGACTTGTAGCTCTCTCTCGGGACATGGCAGTTTCTTTCATAAGATCCTCCACTGCCCCACTCATCACATCTTTAGGAATTTCAAAAGTAGATAAAGCATATGCCATCGCATCCGCATCAAAAATTCTTTCTTTAATAATCTTAGGATTCTTAGCCAATTCACTTATTCCATCGGCACTCATCTGTATATCAACTACCATATTTTCTAAAGCCCGATGATAAAGATCTCTCTGATCTTTAGGCAATTTAGCTGCCCATTCTCGCAACATTCCTCTCTTCGCTATATCCAACATTTCAGGTTCAGATTCCGTATCAAATAACTTACTGGCTACTTCCTTGTGTAATTTCAACCCTTCTTCAACACTCTTCGGCATCTCCAAACCTCCCAACAAACCATCCTCCTTTAACTTCCTTACCAATTCTCTCTCCATCAACGAATACATTACCTTGTCCTTTACTGCATCCACACTCATTGGATCCGTCGATTCCCCGATTTTTTTCAAAACCTGTCCAATTTCTTTATTCAATTCCTCAACCTTAATGTCCTTATATTTGTCATTTACTTGTTTATCCAACACCTTATATTCGTTATCTCCTACTAATTCTTTCAATCTTTGGTCCATCAATTCCTGTCCAAAAACTCCCATCACAAAAACGCTCTCATCTGCCACTTGTGAATCAATCTCTAACAATTCATCACACTCAGCTACCAATTTATCAAAATCTTTCTTTGCTTCTTCTGGTTGATTGTCAATCTGATCAGTTAATTCTTTCCCCATTTTCATAAAAGCATCAGTAACTTCAGAATCAGTTGGACTAACTAATAACACTCCTCTTTCCATTTTGTTTTTTACTTTCTCTTGAAGAGTTGCTATTTCTTCCTCTAAAACCTTCAACTGATCCTCTGTAACTCCAAACTTTTGCTTCTGTTCTTCTGTCATCGCTTCTATATACCCTTTCCACAACTCAATCTGTGCCTGCCTCACAAACAACTCAACCTGAGATTGTTTGCGCAACTCAACTTCAGATCTCCCCAACTGATCTGCGGGAACACCAGCCTCATTCCCTGCAACTTTATAATAATCAACTCCATCGTCACCCTTACCTAAATACCCTTCAATCACAATCTCTTCGCTAACACCATCAATACTCCACAAGGCTTTACCTTTGTAATCTTCATTCAGCCAACCCCCTTCATTTGCGGTTGCATCTTGCCCGCGGACTTCATTCTCCCCTTCAACCTCGGCAAATGCTGTCGTTTGATCTTTATTCATTTCATCCTTAAGTTTCTTCAAATCTTCATCACTCAAACAATTCTTGATCTCTTGCATTGATGCACCCAATAATATCAACTCATTTCTTCTTTCCTCATCATCTTCTGATACATTACGCAATTGCTCTTCAATCTTTTCGACTATATTCAAATACATTTTAGGATTTTGTAATTTAATACTTCCCTTCCCCGACTCACCCTCCACACGTAAAACCATTGCTCGCCCTTGAGTATATTTGTCAATACTGGCATTAACTCCAAGACGATTATCCTCAATATATTTATTAATCTTTGCTTCTCTTTCTCTACGTTGTCTCTCTAAATCCTCCGTGTCAGACTCAACATTACCAGAATCCACATCAACTGCAGCAGTTTCTGCATTTTTGTGCGCATCTTCCCATTTCTTATGCTCTTCTATCCCATTTTTAATTACATCTTCTCGTCCACTCATCAACCCAACAACCATCGTCAATGCAGCTTCAATCTCTACTTCTGGTCCCAATTTGTTCAATTCATCATCTGCAAACCGATATGTCTTTATTTTCTCCAAAATCCCTCCTATCTCAACCTTAACAGATTCTACTGAATTATCTTCAGACATACTCTCTACAATTCGGGAAATATCCCTAAACAACCATCCATTTCCATATCCTTCTTGAGAACTAGCCTTAGCTTTTACACCAATTTCAGCATCAACTGCTTTTAATGCATCAAACAAAGATTTCCCTGCCTCATTAGCTTTTCCTTCCTTATCATACTCCAAAATATTTGCCTGGTGTTCTTTATAAGTTCTTCCATAAATTTCATCATCTGATTTTTCTGTTTCTCCCCCAACTACCAATTGCCAAGTATTCTTTCCATACCACACATCATGATCTAATTTTCCATCATTAACTCTTCCTTCTAATTCCGGAACAAAATGACTTAATGCCTCTCCTGTCTTCCCTGGCAATTCCTTCTTATTAAGATCAGAAACTCCTTCAATTGATGCTGGCTTTTCCATGTGTCCTATAATATCAAATAATTAATTATCCTTCAAGTGCTAACTATACACATTTTATCACCCTATGCACAGATGAATTTATTCCCACATTTAGGACACTTTGAACCTATTTCAATATAATCATCTGGCTCCCAAGTACAATTACCTCCATTCTTCCAGTGGAATCCACATTTTTCTACTTTTACCACATCCACCCATTTGCCATTTTTATAAACTCTTTTCTTATCAGGGTTCTTCCACATTTGCCATTCTTGATTCAACTTGTCCCTCCAGTCAAACATGTTTCCCATTCTTCCCCCGCTCATCCCTCCAAATCCCAGATCGCCCTCCAATGATCGATTCGAATAACCACAGCCCGAAATCATCGCCACTCCCAAACCCATACTTCCCAAATCTCTCTCCATCCTCGCTCCTATTCCCACCAAACTATCCTCACGTGCGCCATTTTTATCCAGCAGACTCTCATATTTTTCCACAACTGGCGCAACCTTTTCTTTCAACCTTTCAAATCCTACATCTGCTCGACCATCTTCGATTCTTTGCCAAATACCCGACAACTCAGGCATTACTATTTCCAAATCCAACAACGTTTTTTCCACCTGTAATTCAAACGAAAATTGTCTCATTGCATCCAAAGTTTGTTCGTTTATCTCAATTGAATTTCTCACAATATCCTGCAAACGAGACAATCCTTTCGACTCTCCAAATAACGCTTCTTCTATTCTAAAACCATACAAACGCGCCGTATCTCCATCACTTCTCATCAACACACCCCTTCCTTCATTATAAACTCCCATAATCGGCCCCATTATTTGCAACGATATTTTTGATCCTTGTAGGAACTGCTCTCTCATCTGCATAGCCCCACGACTCTCTTGCTTACTAACTTCATCATCCCAACTCATGTATTCTCTAACATCTTTTCCATCCTTCACCTCCCCACAAAACACACCATCTTCTTTCTTTTCCCAAGTAAACACACTAATCGCCTCATCCTTATTAATACAAACTCCTGCTTCATTTACATACGACGCAATATTTTCTCGACTAACAGCTCCACTTGCTCCCATATCAAACGCTAATCTCTTTTTGTCACTTTTTTTAAGAATTTCTACATTATTATCCATAAATCTTGCTCGAGATAAATACGTCTGCTAGTTTTCTGACTTACTCCAAAAGTTAATTTTCTATCCCTATCTTTTGAAATTTACAGTTGCGGCACAGTCTGGGATTTTCACCCAATTCCTTGTAACACAAACGTCTATTCCCAACATAAAATTATTTGTCCTCAGTTGCAATCCCCAATCGACTTTTGCTACAATCTAACCACTTCTTTCCCGTCACTCCTTAAGACAAATTTCACATCATTTAGTCAAACGTCTATACTGTCATTATGGCACTAGAACAACACGCAATTCCTACCGAAGTCACCACCTACGAATTCCGCCTAGTGGGCGACATGACTCTCAAACAATTTGGCTGGCTGGCTGGAGGCATTATGATTGCTATTCTTCTCTGGCTTGCCAATTTCATTCCCTTCTTCATCCGCTGGCCTCTTATCCCCACATTTGCCATTCTCGGCGCAGCCATCGCATTTATCCCTTATCAAGGTAGAGGCATTGACCGTTGGATCGTGGCTTTTATCAAAGCAATTTACTCACCCACTGAATTCACTTGGCACAAAGAACTAACCGTCCCCGCATATCTCCAAACCAATCGACCTGTCACACTCTCCCAACCTTCCTCTCAAAAAAAAGTTTCTGTCACACCATCTCAAATCGAAGATTATCTCGAAACCCTTACTTATCAACGCGCTCAAACAATCCCTGACGAGCTTGAATCCGCCAAACTCACCAATATCAACAACCTCCTTAATCCCACTAATTCTGCTAACCAAGCTCCTCAAATCATTTCTCAAACCATTGCCGAACCCCAAACACCTACGCAAGCTACTCAACCTATTCAACCCATTATAGTAGAACCTGTTTCTCCACCAACAAACACCAATCCTACAACACAAGATCCTCAAGTCATTACCCAAACCATAGTAGATGAAACCATCAGTCCTGAGATAGAGCAAAACACTCCCATAATCGAATCTCCTCTCTATGACGAAACACCTTCAGAAACTACCCCTTCCCCAAACTCAAACACCACCATCATTCCAAACGATCAGATAATATCTTCCTCAAATGATAATTCCAACCCTATCGCCTCCAATTCTCAAGGCCAAGAACCCGAAATCCCCACTCCAGTTATACAAGCCATGGCAGCTCCCCAAGAACCAATAAACCCCACTACCTCACCCGCCACAACTTCTCCCAACCCAAACACCTTTACCAGTCATCATCTTCCACCTCCACCAACTCTCAACAATATAATTAGTGGCGTTGTCGTAGACCTCGAAGACAAACCTCTCACAGGAGCTATCGTAGAAATCAATACCGACACTAACCAACCCGTTAGAGCTCTTCGCACCAACCAGCACGGCCAATTCACCATAGCCACTCCTCTTTCTCAAGGCACATACCTCATCAGCGCCGACAAAGACGATTACCAAATCGCTCCCCAATCTATAACAGTCACAGATCAACTTGTCCCCCCTATCACCCTCATCGGCCAATCTCAACCATTGCCAATCGAGTCATAATCCAAAATAATCATACATATGCCCAACCAATCTCCCGTCAGCACCATTCGCAATACTACCCAACAACACCTAGACATTGAAGAAATAACTGAAGATATTGTCATTCTCAAAGACGGTTCTGGATGTCTCATCATCCAAGCTAGCGCCATTAACTTCAGTCTTCTCTCCGAAGACGAGCAAGAAGCCACCATTTATGCCTACGCTGCCATTCTCAACTCTCTTACCTATCCCATCCAAATCATCATCAACTCAGAACGCAAAGACATCTCCGATTACTTACGATACATCAAACTCCAAGAAGATCAGCAACAAAACAAAATCCTCCGCGAACATCTCCGTCGCTATCGCAGGTTTGTCGAAGAAACCGTCCAAAAAAACAACGTCTTAGACAAGAAATTTTTTATCATCATTCCATTTACATCATTGGAACTCGGCGCCCCCAAAGCCATGTTTAACCAAATCTCTGGCAGTAATAAGCTGCCATTTTCTCTCTCCTACATCCTCGAAAAAGCCAAAAATCATCTCATCCCCAAACGTGACCATCTTTCTCGTCAATTCTCTCGCCTGGGGATTAGATTACGACAACTCGAAACCTCAGAATTAATTGAGGTCTTCTACAAAGCCTACAATCCCGATCTTTCTCGCGGTATTAAACTTGATAACTCCCAAAGCTACACCGCCCCGATAGTCCAAAGTTCATCACCTTTAGGTCCCCAAATTATTTCCTACGTTAACCAAGTTAACCAAAATCCATCCACCTCAAACGAAACCCCCAACAATTCCCAAACACCGCCACAAGAAACAACCCCAACCATCAATCCAGATTCTTCAACTCCCAATCAAGCCCTTAATCCCGACCAAACTCCTCACCAAGACAACATTCCTCAAGACACTCTTGATTCCAACCAACCAAACTCCCAAAATTTAAACCCTAATCCAATTTCCTAAACCATGAAACTTCCATTCCAAAAATCCAAAAACCCCAATCCCGTCACCAAAATAGACAAAGGCCCAGATCCTGCCAAAGTTATGGCCCAAGGATCTCTTACATTGCGAGACGTTCTTGCCCCTTCAGCTATCGAAATTGATTTCAATCATCTCAAAATCGGCAACATCTTTTTCCGAACACTCTTCGTGGCTGGATATCCTCGCTTCGTTGCAGCCAACTGGCTAGAACCGCTAATCAACTTCGATCACTCTCTCAATATTTCCATGTTTGTTTATCCTGTCGAAGGCAAAGGAGTCCTTGATGACCTTCACCGCAAAATTGCTGAGATGGAAGCCGAAATCCAATCTGATATCCAAAGAGGCCGTATCGTCAACCCAGACACCAAAGCCCGACTTGAAGACGCTCGCACCCTCCAAGAAGTCCTTGTCAAAGGTATCGAACGCTTCTTCCAGTTCGGACTCTATGTCACTATTCCGGCCAAATCAATTCAAGAACTTAACGAGGTAACCTCCCAAGTTATCTCTACATTAGGATCTCTCCTAATCGTGGCCAAAACCACCAGTCTCGAAATGGAAAAAGGCTTCAAATCAACCCTTCCTTACGCAGTTGACTACTTTATGGTTACACGCAATATGGACACTACTTCACTAGCCACCACATTTCCTTTTACCTCCTCCGAGCTAACCTCCAGTGAAGGAATCATGTACGGTATCAACGAACACAACGGATCTCTCGTTATTTTTGACCGTTTTTCTCTCGAAAACGCCAACTCTGTTGTTTTTGCCAAATCCGGAGCTGGTAAATCTTTCCTCGTCAAACTCGAAGCTTTCCGTTACTTCATGCTTAACACCGACATTATTATCATCGATCCCGAAAACGAATACCAAAATCTTTGTACCGCAGTCGGTGGCGAATACATCAGCTTCGGTTTCAACAGCCCCGTCCGCATTAATCCTTTTGATCTCTCCGCCACTCTCGAAGCCGGCGAAAACGAACTTTCCATGAAAATTCTCTCCCTCCACTCCCTCTTCAAAATCATCATGGGCGAACTCTCTCCCACAGAAGATGCCACCCTTGACCAAGCTCTTGTCTTAACCTATCGCATGAAAGGCATTACCCCTGACCCTGCCACTCAATCCAAGGATCCTCCACTTATGGAAGATCTCTACAAAACTCTCATCGGCATGGAAAACCCCGAAGCTGCCAGTCTCGCCGCTCGACTAGAAAAATACGTCAAAGGCTCCTTCCGTGGTCTTTTCGATCAACCCAGCAACGTTACCCTCCGCAACCCCTTCACTGTTTTTTCCATCCGTGACCTAGAAGATGCTCTTCGTCCCATTGCTATGTTTATCATCCTAGATCACATCTGGACGCAAGTTCGACGTGTTTTCAAGAAGCGACTCCTCATCGTTGACGAAGCTTGGTACATGATGAGATATCCCGACTCTGCTTCCTTTATGTATGCCATGACCAAACGCGCTCGTAAATATTTCCTCGGCATCACCACTATCAGCCAAGACGTCGACGATTTTCTCACCACTGACTTCGGTCGTGCTGTTGTCAATAATGCCTCAATCCAAATCCTCCTCAAGCAATCCACCTCAGCTATCGCCCGCGTGGCTGAAACCTTCTATTTATCCGACGGAGAAAAATATCTCCTGCTCTCAGCCGATGTAGGTCAAGGACTATTTTTTGCAGGTCCCAACCACGTCGCCATCCGCATTATCGCTTCCCCCGAAGAATACTCAGTTGTCACCACCAAACCCCAAGAACTATTTGATCGCAAAGAATCTTCCAACTCTTCATCCACGCCCCCAACCATGGGCTTTGGCGCCCCCCTTATCTCGTCTTCCCATACCTCATCTTCTTCCGAAAAATCCTCAGACATCTCTCCTGTTGAATCTTTCAAAAATAACTCCAAACAACTCTCTAACTTAGAACTTGCCCGCCTTGAATCCAAAATTGACAAATCCGCCGACGCATTACGCGATCCCAGCTACCGCAATATCTACGAAAAAGCTCTCAACACCGAGAAATCTCTTCGTCCCAGTCAATTACCCAAAGTCCAGAAACAAATCGAAAACGAAATCACCTCCCGCTATCACTCAGGGGCTTGGTCCGAAAGCCTGCCCAAATTTATCGAACCTTCTCCCCAACAACTCAATAAACTTACCGATACTCAAGTCCATAAAGCCATACTCGAAGCTAAAACTGACATGGTTAATCAACCCTCATCACAAACCAGAGCTGTCCAATCTCGCATGACTCAACTCCAAGCTGCTCGCCAACATCTTATCTCCCAAGGCAAGTGGTTCGTCAAAGACGGTTCATAAATTTTCCTATACTAAATTTTTAACTTCCAAAAAACAAAACTAAACTTAGATTTCTCTTCAAATTCCGCCCATTTCCCACCTCGTTTATAGCCTCAAAATCGAGTATGATTAATCTCCAATACATCTTCTAAATCAAGAGTGATTAATCTCCAATATATCTTCTAAATCAAGAGTGATTAATCTCCAATATATCTCCAAATTCTCATCCTTTTGTTTTTTCGAATAAAACTCGATTAAATTTAAGTTAGTATTAGTTTCTACC
>CAYUGO010000003.1:15328-35534 GCA_964444295.1 uncultured Gammaproteobacteria bacterium
CAAAAATAACTAACTTCCCACCTCGTTTATAGCCTCAAAATCGAGTATGATTAATCTCCACTACATCTTCCAAATCAAGAGCGATTAATCTCAAATATATCTTCAAAATCAAGAGCGATTAATCTCCAATATATCTCCAAATTCTCATCCTTTTGTTTTTTCTAATAAAACTCGATTAAATTTAAGTTAGTATTAGTTTCTACCCAAAAATAACTAACTTCCCACCTCGTTTATAGCCTCAAAATCGAGTATGATTAATGTATGCCCCAAAATCCATACGACCCACGCAAAAACCCCATCGAATATCTTGACAATCACTCAACTCAAGCTGCTCAAGATTCTGTAGTTAACCAACACGTCACCTTCTCTTTCCGCCCCAAAACCATTTCCCAAACTCGCGAAAAACTCAATCTCGAAAAAGCCGAAGCCTGGAGGAGAGAAAGCAACCGACTAGCCTCTCTCCATCCAGATCTTGCCAACATCAAAAACACAGAACCTTATGTTTACATTAATGAGATTCCAGCCTCAATTCTCAGTTCCCTCGTCTCCAAAAAAAACCCAATTCAAAGACTTTCTCGCTCCATTAGTGAATCTCGAGCCAAAGAGTATATCCAAACCATCAACGCTAGTGACGAAAAAACCGCCACCAATTTTTACCGGAGTCTCCCTTCTCATTACCAAGATCATATTTTCAAAAAGATTACAACCGAAAAACAATCTCAAATTTTTAACAACTCAAGTTCAGATCTCAAAAACAATATTCTCGAACACTACAAAGACTACAAGCCCGTCCGATCAGACATCATCATCGCCACTGACCAAGACACACCAGCACTCACTCTCCAAGACATCAAATCTGATGACCTTCCTGCCAAACTTCTAGAAATGGGTTACACCCCCGAAACATACACTCGCATCTCAGATGAAATCAAATCAAGATACTACGACTCAGAAAAAGGCGAATGGACCAGTCCCCAAGCCAAAACTGCCTACGAAAACGCCCAACAAGGCTTCAACGAAGCTCGTGATTATCTGACCAATTCCCAAACCAACTCCCATGCTCAATCAACAATAGACAAACATCACCAAGACCCCCGTCTTCTAACCTTTTCCAAAGACGGTCTTCCTACCTCTATTGCAGCAGCTCTAGCTGCAGCTCAAGCAGCAAGTCGCGGAAATCCTGACATTTATCAAGATCAAGCCTTAGCCCATTACATGACAGACAATGCCCCCAATACTCAAGCAGGTCGCACTCTTTGGTCACGCCATTTCTACCAACTCAAACAACACGCCTCTAGATTCAATCTCCAAACTACCACAAATTCAACAGGACAATTAATCTTGGGTGGTAAAAACGCTATCTCCCGACTTAAAAATGCAATCTCAGGAGTCAGAACCCTGTCCACCAAAGTCAATTCAGCAGTTACCAAAGCACCCAAGAAAATCGCTTCTAATGCCCTCAAAAAAGGTTTTAGCAAACTTGCCGTCAAACTCGGACTCGGAGGCATAATCGGCGGCATCGCCACAGGGGGCACAACCACAGCCATCATGTTAGCCCTCGATGGCCTTAAATTAATCAAAAAATACTCCAAACAAGCTTTCTCAGCACTCCTCCTTGGTTTCATGAAACTAAATGACATGATCAACCCTTTCTCTTGGGCTAACAAGGCGTGGGGTGGAATC
Organism: uncultured Gammaproteobacteria bacterium; assembly: GCA_964444295.1. Lineage (GTDB taxonomy): Bacteria > Patescibacteriota > Microgenomatia > CAYXHB01 > CAYXHB01 > CAYXHB01. The sequence goes on from CAYUGO010000003.1 coordinate 17,012, forward strand.
ACCAACGCCACAGGAGCCGGAAGTCATGCCATAACCACTGGAACTGGAGTTATCAGAACACCTGTTTACGATCCAAACACTGGTCAAATCCTTGCTGTCAAACAAACCACTCTTACCTCTCCAATCAATATCAGCACCGCTATCCCCGAAGTCTCTACTGCCTTTCTCCTCACCACCACAGTTGCACCATTTCTCCTTATAATGGTCTTAACTCTAGTCGTTATGACCCAAATACTTACTGCTTTTACCGTTCCCAATCCGCTTCCAACTCAATTTGGCAGCCCCGACACCAGCAAAATTCCAGGCTATACCCCAGATCCAACGAATCCTGGTTCAGCACCAGACCAAGATCACAACATCATCGAAGCTCCTACCAACCTCAAAAACATTATCCAACAAGCAGCCCAAGATGCCTGTCTACCTAGCGCATATCTAAGTGCCGTTCTCCAAACCGAAGCAGGTGGAATTTTTGATTACGACGAAACACAGGTCAATCAATTCAACGCCTCAAACTGGTGGCAAACCGCAAGCTCGACCGGTGGCAATTGCTACAACACACACGAGACAACCGGCCTCTGTGGCAGAGGCCCAACCGGAGGATATTGCTACAACACTTGCGCTCCAGCGGGACTCTGCGCTCCCAACTCAGATGTCCGAGGTGCTGCTCAATTTCTCAATACTACCTTCTATGGAGGCGCATGTAATAACCTCGAAGGACTTAACCCTTCCTGCCAAGTTCCCAATACTCCTGCATATTACATCGCCGTTCACGTCCAAGGAGATATCACTTACGAGCCCAATCGTTGCAAACTCTCAGATGCTATCAACGCCAGTGCTTACAAACTCTCCTCTGACTCAGGCGCAACTACCTTTGGCCCAGACTATTCATGCACCTATAATACTGGGCGTTGGGATCCGATTACCGACAAAGCCACCATCTGCCTTGCAGCTCGTGCTTACTGCGGATCTTGTGGTTCTATCGAAAACCCTACCCATCCTCTCTACGGCACAGGGCAACCATGCGAAGCCTACTACGGCACGTCAGGCTCTAATGCTTGTGGAAATGGCCCAAGTTCAATTGGATACTGCAACCTCGTTTATAACCAATATATTGAAAACTTAAGATAATCCCATGAAATACTTAACCCCAGTCATTACATTCCTCAGAACCAACAAACTAGCCCCTGTCCTTATCGTCCTTGCTATCATTGGCATCATTCTCTCAAGCCTCGTCCTCCGCCCCAAATCAATCCAGATCACCAGCATTATCCCCGCCAATCTCACACCCAACGTCTCTCCCAGCGCTCCCCTAGTTGTCACCTTTTCCCAACCATTACCAGCGAACCAAATTATCTATTTCGAACTCACTCCCCCCATTTCAGGTACTGTTTCCTATTCCCAAAACAGAACCCAAGCCACCTTCGCACCTCAGGGAAACTACCAATTCAATACTTCATACACAATTACTATTCGTAATCCTTCTTTGACTACCTTTTCCTCTAGCTTCACTACTCGCCCTCAATCTGGATTTTCCAATATCATTCCACCTTCAACTACCCAAAATCCCGCCAAATCCACTCGTCTTAATTTTCTCGACACACTCCCATATTACAGCGACCTTTTCTCTATCCGTTATCTAGAAACCAGCAACTCGCTTTTCATTACCATCAATGCCCTTCCTTTCGAAGAAAACCAACAAAAAGCTCTCCAATACATCGTTAATCAAGGAATATCAGATCCCAACACTCAATTTAATATTTCCATCGACCTTGCTCGTTATCTAGTTCCCCCCTCTCAATAACCCTAATATGAAAAAAATCTTTTCAATCAAAAAAACGCTTCTAGTTCTTGCTTTATTTGTAACTTTCTTTAATTCCTTTCAGTTTTACTCCAAATCTACAAACTTATCAGTCGAAGCACAATCAAGCATAGATCTCATTCCTTATTTCCTCGGAGAAGGAAACCCTGGGGATGCCGTTTTCACCAATGATGGACAAGTTAAATATGAATACCTAATGCCTGTCAACAACAATCCCAATGGTTTCTATATCATAAAAAGCCGTAACCAAGCAGTTTATGAAGAATTCACGTACGACAGTGATTATATCTATCATCTCAAAGATACTTCATGGGCAGATGGAAGTGGAGATATTTTTTGCACTAACGGCAACCCTGCAGGTTTCACTATGAGTGACGGAACAGGAAGTGCAACTTCTATCGGTCTTCCTCAAGAAGGTATACGCTGGGCCCCCCGCAACATGAGTCTTGATGAAACTTTTAACTCCGACACCACTATCATTGCTTTTGATAAAGCTAACTGTGTACCCTGTGATGCACCTTATACTGGAAACACAGGCAGAACTTTCCATTTTGAAGCTCTTTATACAGCATTAAATCCATTTACTCTCCCTAGTGGAATTCAAATAACAGACGGGATTAAACTTACCATTACATCCGGTCCTGGCAGCGGAGAATCATATTGGTACGATAAATCACATGGTTGGGTAGCCTTTGGCAGAGGTGGAACTCCAACTTCCTACGCCGTTGGTTTTGGAGATTCTCCTACCGTTTCCCTTAAAACAGATCCAACTAATGGAGGAAACTTTGCATGCCAACCCTTCGACGGCTTTTATGGCGAATCAGGTCCTGGAAACTTGCTGGCCAACTTCGGCGCCCAACAATGTAACGTCGGTGAACTTTCCACCAATCGATTTACATCTCGCCCTGCCGAGTGCAGCAGCTGCCTTGATTACGTTCCCGAACCCGTCAACTCCTGCGCTTCTAATTTCACCTATACCAAAAACCTCAAATACACCAGCTTCAATACTATGACCTGTGATAACAAACAGTGCAGTCTCAACACAGATGCCTGCACAATCGAACTAGGAGAACAGTCTGTGGACGGATTAACAGCTGCTCCTCAACTCCTCGTCGGCCCAATCCCTTGGCAAGGCAGATTTACCCTCAATGCCAGTACCGTCAAACAACCCTATGTAGGCAACGACACCGAAGAATCCCGCGAAAAATACATCGCTGATTACGTTGATGGAGCGACATACTACAAAGCTTCAATTGACCCAGGATCCTCTCCCACACAAGATGCATTAGATCCTGCTGACATCTTCGACCCTACCGCTGGTCAATACTATAGTATCCCGCCCCAAGATCCTCGCTTTGTCTCTTATGCAGGCATCGTCCCCAAACTCGCCCCTCAAGAATATCTTGACCAACTCAAGTACTCCATCATTGATCGAGTCGAAGGCACAGTAATGTCCGATATTATGCCCATTGCAAATTATACTATTGGCTACACGTGGGGAGGGGGATTAAATGAAGTTAAATTAAGTGACTTTCAAGATCCTTCCACTCGCAGGCCTTTACGATCCAATTATTCAACTTCACAAGAATATACCCAAGCACTTCAAAGCTGGCTTGCCAAAGACGGAGGTAAGTGGTCCCGTCTCTGGTCTTACGTTCCTCTCTCTTCCCGCCAAGACACACCAGGCAGATTCCACCCTATCCCCCAACAACCCTCAGCCATCGTTCCTGTAACCAAAGATGAAGGAGGAACCATCGGCAATCCGCCTCCACTTCCAGGAGATGTTCCTCCAATTCCCCCCGTCCCTGCTGTTCCAGGTGGAGGAAATATTCCCACACCACCGCCACTCCCCGTTCCATCTCCTGGAGTTGATATTTGGGTATATGGACAAGACCCCCAAGACACACGATTCACTGGTCAAGTAACTTCTCAAACTAATTCTAGCGATACTCATAACTTACTCTTTCGAACTATTAAATATCGTGACCGCAATAACTCCGACACAACATTCGTCCGACTTGCAAGTAGAGTAAATATGGATTTTAGCATCACTTTCCCCAATACTCCCGAAACCAGTATCCTTCTCTCTCCTACTTCAGAAATTCCCTCTCTTGTCTCAGGCAATACCGTCACTTTCAATCTCCCTCCCACTCCAGGTAATTACATCCTCAAAACCAAAAATCTTGACTCCGTTCATGGTGGTCAAATAATGGAAACCCTCTCAATTTTTATTGATGACTATAATCAAGCTCCCCAAGCAGCACCTGCAGGATCAATAGTTTTGGACCCTGTCACAGATAACACATCAACCATCCAATCCAAAATTAATGCTGCTAATCCAAACCAAACTTTTTACTTTGCTCCCGGCACTTTCAACTTAGACAACCTTGAAATAAGAAACAAAAATAATCTTTTTTTCATCCTTAATCCCAATACTATTATCTCCCAAAATAAAGTTGAAGGTTATTTTATCCACACTATAGATTCAGGCAAAATTGTATTCTCTGGCGCCGGCATTATTCAAGCTCATCCTGACAACAAACAAACAGTCTTTTATCTTGAAAAAACCCAAAATATTGCCGTCCACGATCTCCTAATATATAAACCACACGAAAGAGATGGTTGGACTTTGCATATTTATAAATCTGATTTCACCCGAGTCCAAAACGTTAGAATTTTTTCGGGAAATGACGGCACTGATCCTGATAGTAGCTCCAATATCACCTACACCAATGTCTATATTGAAGCCCAAGATGATGCTGTTGCTATCAAAACCCGCTCATTAGGACTTCCAACTAATAACTTACTCTTCCAAAACGGCTTTGCCAAAAGTGCAGCATCTGCTCTCAAAATCGGTCAATCATCAGTCCAAGCACAAATAGATAATATTGTTTTCAAAGATTCAACAGTTTATGATAGCGACAGATCTCTTGTAGTTGATCCAGGAGAAGGTGATGGCAAAATTGGATATGTCCTTTTCGACAATATCAAAGTCAAATGGGTCTACGGAGGGTATCCTAATCAACTTACTCTCAAAGTCACCAATTCCGACACATACAAAAGTGGAGGTAAAGAAAAAGACGGTAGCAAAAACAACTACGGATCAAACACCAGTATTACATTTAACAAACTCAATGCTGATGTTCGACAAACCAATTTAATTGGAAGAGGAGTCACTGTCACCAACAGTACCTTCAATGTAAACATGAACAACTCAGTTTTTAACAACTGTGGATCCTTGACTCTCCAAAACATCACTCTAAAACCACCAACTGCCAACCTTGGCTGCAACCAAACATCATCAACTCCCAACAATCTTCTCTTTACTCAAAACATAGAGGTTGATCCCCTTGCCAACTCATTTGCTTCATCTATTCCATTTAGCCCCAGTTCCAAATCACAACTCCTTGCCCAGGCCACACTCAAATCGGGCCAAGTCGGCAACAATGTTTACCAGCCTTTCCCTCCTGACCCTGACATGGCAGATAACCAAACAGTCCAGAAAGCTCCCGCCCCTGTCCAACTCCAACTCCCTCATCTTGCCCGTCTCTATGAATCTTCCACCACTCTCTATGACCTTCTTTCTCCTTATTCTTCTACCCGAACAGTTGCTCCCCCTGCATCCTCCAACCCAACCCCATTTCCACCCCCTACTCTACCTTCCACTACTGCACATCTTTACAATTGTGCAGCATATCCTAATCCTTCCTCAGACCCCGCACCAAAAACCTCACTTAATTTCATGACCTTCAATGTTAGATTTGGACTTTCTGACAATGATTCAGGGCAAAAAACTACAGCTCAAATGATCTCCATCGCCAATTCTATAAAAAATAATCAATTAGACATCGTTACGCTCCAAGAAATGGACCGATTTAGCACAGATGGTACTACAGACTTTACATGTAGCCAAAAAGACGGGAGTTCAGGCTGTTGCGAATCAACCAGTAACCCAGACACAATCAATTCTCTTGATATCCTTCTAACAGAGCTTAAAAATCTTAATTATCCCATGTATTTTTCTACTGCCGATTATACTTTTTCTCCAAACAAAGAATACCATCCTTATCTAGTTACTCTTTCTCGCTATCCAATTATAAGTAGCCAATCCAATTACGATTCCGGGAATAATGCGCGTAATCCACTTCGCACAATTATCGCCATCGGGACCAAACAATTAGACCTCGTAAATTTACACACAAATCCCAACAACAGCGGGGTCCCAAACAATATTGCCTTTAATGCATTTTCATTAGGAGGAGATGTTCCATCCAATGGACTCCTTGCCGGCGATTGGAACGTTGAGACAGCTACCATAGCTCCCTATGCTTCCTCCAAGAGCCTATCAATTTTTAGTGCTAACTCCAGCAACATGTTAGACAGCCTATTAATCTCAAATCTAGGCGGTGCCTCATTCACTAAAACTTCTTCAGATCCATCTATTATCACAGAAGAACCAAATACACACCAACCCCTCTTTGGGACCGTTGATATCTCCACTCTTACATCTCTTCCATATAACAACATCCCTTCCACCATCAATCAAACTCTCTTCTCCTCTCTTTCACAATCTCCAACCAATAATAACGTAATGGCCTCATCTATTGCTCTATCTCCTTCCTCCAATCTCCAAACATCCAACTCTAGACTCCTTGCTCAAACTGCACCTCAGTGTATAGATCCTAGCTTGCCTTCCGGCTGTTATCCAGGAGGAAAAGGGTGTTTCAACCTAGAAGTAAAAGTAAATACATCATTAGATGGCAATATACTTAATTACTGTGTACATGCTAACCAAACATGTTCTCAAATAACAGGAGCCATTGGTGATTGCTATTGGGTCTTTAATGGAGCAGCTCAACCCATCGTCAAAAATATCCTAGCAAATGGCAGTAGTCATTTCTGTAGCAACTACGGGGCGGGAGGACTTGCAATGCCTCCCATTAGTGCTAGCCCTGGAACTTCTGGTGTTATCAGCGGATATATAAGATGCGATTCCATCAATCCAGTTGACAACCCTTGTTGCGCTAGAGTCCAACACGCCTCCTGTACTTACACAGTCAATCCAGATGGATCTGTCGCTTCTGACTGCGGACCAACAAGCCCCGGAAATCCTCCCCCCGCTCCCGCTCCCATTTGTGCTCCCACTGTATTAGAATCCGTCCCAAACTGCTCAGGAACAATCCGCACAGGCGCAGGCGACTTCCTCTGTGGAGTCCAGACTTACGATCTCATTATTCCCCAACCTGACGAACGATTCTGGAATCTAAATACCAACAATTCTCAAGCCATTAACGAAGACGGAGATGTTACATTAAACGCAGACGGTGTCTATGATAATTTAGGAAATGCCTGTGGTGCTGCGGTTGCGTGTGATAACTGCACCTGTAAATCTCCTAACTCTGTCATTGGAGGTAGTAGCGGATATCGTTGTTACTATGCTTCTGGACCCTCATCTTCGGTAAGCAATTGTGGAGATTGCCCATCAGGAAACTTAGTCTCATGCGAACCAGACGGCAATGGATCTGCAAGAAAATGCTGTGGACCCGGCTCAACAAATTCTGACACAGACTGCAGACCTTTATCTGGAGTCCCAGCAGCTCCTAATATCTGTGGCGACGAAACTGCTCCTCAATGTATAAATAACAATGGCGACAGTGCATGTGTCGCCAAACCTTACGGCTCATCCGTCAACATCATTGGAAATCGAGACCTTGATACAGTTCCTCTTATCTACCCCGCATCTCGCGAAGTCCACATCGCCACTGAACTTCCATATCTTGGAATTATCTACAAAAAACTTATTGGATTCCCCGAAGGCAGCACCCAATTCGATCCCAACAACACGCCCGTTTATCGTATGTTTACTCCTTTCCGAGGATCCTCCACTAAGCCCGATACCGTTCCTTGGTATAGCTACCATGCTGGTGACGCCTCAGGATGGTTGAGTGTCTCTAATAAAGGAGAACCTAACTCCAGCTCCATCAATGGCTCCCAAGACATCAACCAACCTTTCTTTTTCCCATATCTCGGAGCCATCCAAGACGGCACTCAATTCGTCCGCGACTGCCTAACAGCTGGATACCCTAATGGTTGTACGTCTCCTCTTATTAAAGATTTTATCCAAGGAAAAGTCTGTACCGTTCAATTCAAAAAACTTTCCTTTTTTATCAACCAAGTCGATGACGACCTTCTTAATTACATTAAAACTGCACAACCTCGCGTAATCAAAGTCATGGGACCTGCCCTTAATCAAACAGATGAAATTAAAGCTGCCAGCTCTACTACTCAAATTGTTGGTCGTTTCTATACAACTAAATGGGAAAATATCCCTAATTCATACGACACAAACGATCTCAATTCTGCAGTTCAAGCTGCCCAAGACTGGATCTCTGATCTCAAAGCTATTAATCCATCTCCCAATATTACATATTGGGAAGGCATTAACGAACCGGTTATTGGACCTTCTTCTGAAGCAGAATCTCATCAAAGGATGAAATGGCTCGCCAAATTTGAAGCTACTCGTCTGAATTTACTTAATACGGGACTTAACACCAAAGGCTGCATCGGCAACTTCTCAACCGGTAATCCTGACAATGGTTCTTCTGCCACTGATTTCGGCGTCTGGCCCGATTTTGACGAAGCTTTCACTGCTGCCTCCAATACCGGCGGTGTAATTTGTCTTCATGAATATGCCACCGCCACTACTACCGTCGATGGCTTCCGCATGGGCCGATTTCAAAAAATGTACGAATATCTTGATAACACTCCCAACAAAGATCTCCAAACAATCATCTCCGAAACAGGAGCCACCGCAACAGGAGCCTCAGATAGTGGCTGGCGTACAGTTTTTAATAATGATCTTGAAAAATACTTAACAGCAATGAAAGAATATGACACTGCCATAAATAACGAATCTCGCATTATTGGAGGTACCCTTTTCATCTATAGACATCTAGGTTGGCCCCAACAAGAACAATCTCCCGAAGTTTTAAGTGCAATTATGGATGGTATAACCTCTGGAAATGAAGACCTCCGTTGCATTGCCAACCAAGCACCTCCTCCATCTGGCCCAGCAGTCCCCGTTGATAGTTGTTTTATTCTCAACGAAACATGGAACCTTGTTCCTCCCTATAAAACCCTTATGACAACTCGCCTCAATGAACTCAGCACTAATAACCCCGCTTACATTAACAGGGTCTGTGCCAAAGGACCCTCTACCCTCTATTATAGAGGTCTCAACACTGGAGGAAATTATTGGGCTCAATGGACTTCAGCTTCAGAACTGTCTATCTACCAACAAATGTTTACCTCTGGCAATCCTGATTTCTGGCAATACTATACAACTGCTCACGAACTAGGACATCGACTCCATAACATCGATCCGTATTTATTAGCCGAATTTGTCCAAGATGTTCTCTGTCAGCCAGGAGAATCAACTACAACTTGCGAAGATCCTTTGCCTTTCTATCCCACGGCATGGCCAGGACTTTGGGGCGGGTACGATGCTTCACGGCGACAAAGAGAGGATTTTTCAGATGCCTTCGGATGGAACGCAACATTAGAAAAATTTGGTCAAACATGTAACTCTGGAAGTAACTGTAACAACACTATTCACATTAATTATCCTCTCCATTACAAATTCGCCAAAAAATACATGGACTAATTATGAAAAAATATTTCGCATCTTTCATTAACCATCTCTTCAAATACAAATACTATATATTAGTTCTTTTCTTTATTGCATTAATTATTTTTTATTTTCTTAACCGCCCCCACCAACCTTCATATCGAAACCAAATAACTCCAGGACAAACTACTCCAGAACAACTGTCCCAAAGATTAGGTCAACCTACAAATAAAGGTCAATGGAAATCCTTTGAGGTTTTGGACTACCCAAGCAATTCCAAATGGAATGATAAAATTTTTCTCCAAAACAACGAAATCGCTTTAGTAACAGAAATCATTCCTCGGGAAACCACTCAAAAAAGTACAAACTACATAAACAAATATGGAAATCCTCCTCTTACAATGTATGGACTACTTTCTCCAACTTTCAATTTATACGCATATCCCTCACTTGGTTTTGCAATGGTCGCCAATCCTGACCAGAAAATTCTCTATCAATTATGGTACTTTCCACCCACCACAAACAACGACTTCATTAACAACCTCGCCACCCCAAATGAATACACTTTAGACATTCCTGATGAAAATCACTAATCTCCGCAAATTTCCCGTACTTTCTCCGCACTATTCGTCCAGTCTTACAGGCATAATCACATGCACAAAATCATTAGTTTTCTCTTTCCCTTCATCTCTCCATAAACCGGCCGATAAAGACCCGTTAAACCATAATTTAATTACGTTCCCTTTTGTCGCATTCAAATAATCCAATACGTACTTATAATTAAAAGCTATTTTTCCGCCCTCTCCAGTCACTTTTGCATCCACCACAATCTCATTATCTCCAACTTGCGGGGCATTAGCACTTACCAACACTCTCCCTGTCGCAATGTCCAACCTTACGATATTGGCACTTTCCCTAGCAAATACACTAGATAGTTTCATCGCCCTCAACAACTCTTCTTTATCCATCTCAACTTCACAATTTCCACTCTCAGGCATAATTTTTTTGTAATCAGGATAATTACCACTTACCAAACGTGTCGACAACTCTGTTTCCCCTACCTTAAAAATTACTTGATTTCCTTTTTCGATCACATAGAATCTAACTTCTTTCATATCGTCCTCCAATAATCGCGAAAATTCCACCAAGCTTCTTGAAGGAATCAACAACTCATAATTTTTACTTGCATTTACAACTTCACATTTCACTACAGACAATCGGAATCCGTCTGTTCCTACCATCTGTAAGCCCTTCTCTCCCACTTTAAACAGCGCCGCGGTCAATACAGGTCTTGATTCATCTACAGCGCAAGCAAACACCGTCTGAGCAATTGCAGGACCTATCTTATCAACTTGCAAGACAATAGATTCCTCCTCTACAAAATCCGGCAACTTCGGAAACTCATCCGCCACAGATCCATTCACACTAGCCTTAATAGAAGCTCCATTAATTTTCAAAACACTTGCTTCAGCCGACAATTCTAATTTTCCTACACCGATATTACTCACTAACTCCAACAAAGTCTTAACCGGCACCGTAATATCTCCTTCTTCATCAACCTTTGCTCCTATCACAGTTCTCCATCCAATATCCAAATTAGTAGTTTGCAACTCAAGACCTCCATCTCCAGCTCTCATCAATATATGAGATAAAATTGGCATTTGCGGTTTTCCACTTACAATTCTTGATCCAATAGCTAAAGCTTTGACCAAATTCTCTTGCAATACAGTAACTTTCATTGGTTTTCAGTATACGTAAAATGATTTAGTTTGCAAGATCCCCAAAAAAATAAACCTAATTTCTTCTTTTTTCTTTTTTTCTGAATTAGTAAACGTATTTAATAGTACATAGTAGTAGTAGTCAGTGTGCAAAACTGCAAAACTCTTCATTCCTCAGTTCAAAAAACACTGTGCCAAACTACTACAACTCCTGTGTATAACTTTGTGGATATTCTACTAACAATTACCCACCCTCTTTTTCCCTCTTTATATTTATCAACGAAGTGATAATTTAATCCTCGAAATATTCTCACGTAATTCAGGACTTTTCCCCATTTCGTTGCGGATTTTTTCCACAGAATGAAGGACTGTTGTATGATCTTTTCCAAACAACTCCCCTACCCCTTCATAAGTTAAACCCAGTTCGCTGATCATCAGATACATCGCTACTTGCCTTGGCAAAACAATTCGTGCTTGTCTTCGCGTCCCTTTAACATCTGCTAACTTCACTCCAAACTCCTCACAAGTAATTTTCAAAATTTCATTAGGCCTAACTCCAGCTCTCAATCGAGTTTCATTCCCCGCCATGCCAAGAACTCCCTTGACCATTTCCAAATCAACCTCACGGTTAAGCTGCATTTGCTTTAGCCTTAACTGTTTCAAAAATCCTTCCATCTCACGAGCCGATTCATATTTTTCGCTAATCACCTGAGCCGACTCCCCTGTTAAGTTAATTCCATTTTGCTGTGCCTTAATCAAGACGATTGCGGTCCTCAACTCAAAACTTGGTTTTGAAATATCGACAATCAGACCAGCATCAAACCTACTCCGCAATCGATCTTCCAATTTGGCAATTTCTGAAGGAGGTCTATCACTGGTTAACACCACTTGGCCTCCCGCCATCAAAATAGCATTGAAGGTATGGAAAAATTCCTCTTGAGCAGTATCTTTACCAGCCAAAAATTGCACGTCGTCCAGTAACAGTAAATCCATTGACCTATATTTTTCCTTAAAGGCATGAGTAGATTTTGTTTTTATAGCTTCAATAATTTCATTAGTAAAATCTTCCCCGGGGCAACTTATAACTTTCAAACTTGGATTTTTCCTTAACAACTCATGGGCAATTCCTTGCATCAAGTGAGTCTTCCCTACTCCTACTCCGCCCCAGATAAACAGAGGATTGTACGCCTTACCAGGGGTTTGAGCCACAGCCTCAGCTGCAGCAAAAGCCAGTTGGTTGGTATTTCCCACCGCAAAATTTTCAAAAGTATAATCAGGCAACAAACGAGCTTTCCTTATTACGGCATCAGGCAGTCCAGCCACTTCGATTTCCGTACCAGCGTCTTCCTTTCGATTTCCACTAAACAGTGGCAAACTATCAACTTCTCCGTCCACTGCAATGGTTCTCACATCAAAAATCAAGCTCAGCGACTGCCCGCTATGCTTCTCCAATACATTTTTCAACAAATTGTAATACTTACTTTCCAACTGCTGTTGCCAGTAAGCATTTGTACAGGACAAGACAGCAAGACCTTGATCTAATTTTTCCAACCTTACTGCAGATAACACAGTGTTGTAAGTTAATGGACTCACCAATACCTGAATTTCTCCTAGTGCTTGTTTCCAAAGTTTGTTTGCAGGATCAGTGTTAAGCATATCAAAAAGTTTTTCATATAGGACAGTTTTCCCCATCTTTTTTGTAGATGTGTATTCAATGTAAGGAGTTTTCCACAATCAGTCAATATCCTCTTTTTCTAAATTACGACTATAAAAAACTTCTCAACTAACGTATACTACGCATTTAGTATGATCAAACGAACATATCAACCTAGCAACCGCCGCCGAGTGCGTAAAGTAGGATTCAGAGCCCGTCTGCGCAAGAGCAGTTTAGCGACTCGTTTTAATCTTCTCAAACGTCGACGTGACAAAGGCAGACACAAACTTGTCACTCTCTAGAAATTTTAGCGTACAATATCAGTGTGAAAATCACTTCCAAAAAAATAGTTGAGCAAGCTTTTCTCCGTGGCCAAACCTATTACTCTCCCCTCTTTAAAGCAAAATATTTCCAAACAGGCAATCCTTTCATTTCTATTGTTGTCAGCAAAAAACAACTTCCCCATGCGGTTGATCGCAACCGTGCCAAACGGCGCATCTCCTCAATTCTCCAAAACCAAAAATCTTACTCCGGAACTTTAGTTATCATTGCTCATAAAAACGTACTGACTATTCCCTTTTCCACCTTACAAAATGAACTTGACCTTCTATTTCAACAACTGGAACCATGAGTATTCTTGCTAAATTTGTAATTCTCATTATTAGAATTTACCAGTCATTTATATCTCCCCTTCTTTCTACTATCATTCCCTCCTCAGGTTGTAGATTCCGTCCCACCTGTTCACAAGTCACCATCCAAGGTATAATCAATAATGGTCTTGTCGATGGGCTCAAAATTGGACTTAAGCAATTTTCTCGTTGTCATCCCTTTTCCAAATCATGATCAATTTCATCGTTAATTTCCTACTTTCATTTAACAATCTTCTTGGTGGACAGCTAGGTGTTACTTTAATCATTATCGGGATTGCCAGCAGAGTCGTTTTCTATCCTTTATACAAAAAACAACTAACTCATACCAAACGAATCCAAGATCTACAACCCAAGATTAATCTCCTCAAGAAAAAATTCAAAGATGACAAAGTCAAACTCGCAGAAGCGCAAACCAAACTTTTCCAAGAAGAAGGGATTAATCCCGCAGCCGGATGTTTACCTCTTATCGTCCAAATAGTCATCTTTGCTACCCTCTATAACGCTATTAGACAGATGCTAACTCGAGGAATTGACACATCCTTCCTATGGCTCGATCTTGCTCTTCCTGACACATTCAAACTAGCTGCAGTTCCATTTGCACTTCCTGGTATTTTTATTTTGGCCGCAAGCTTAAGCCAGTTTGTTCTCTCCAAAATGATGCTTCCCTCCCCTGTGCCTGTAAATCCAGAAGATAAACCCAAAGAGGTTGAGCAAAAAGCTGATTTTATGCAAGACATGGCCGAAGCCCAAAAAAGCATGATCTACATCTTCCCTCTCATGTTTATTGTCCTTGGTTACAATTTCCCCGCAGGTCTTTCTATTTACTGGACCGCGACAACAGTAACCGCCATTTATCAACAATTCAAAATCTCAGGTCCAGGCGGACTTGCACCTTGGCTAACCAAACTGGGAATCCGCACCCAAAAATAAAGCCTTTGCGTTTTTGAACCAAAATCAGTATAATCTGTCAAACAAAAATATATGGCCACCAAATCTAATCTCAAGCTAGTCGAAAAACATGCCCAAACTCTTTTTAATCATCTGGGTATTCCAGCAGAGTTTACTGTCACTCAAGATAAAGAAACTGACTACTTAGTTCTTCAGATCGACACCGAATCAACAGGCTTAATCATTGGCTATCGTGGTGAGACTCTTAGCGCTGTCCAACAAATCCTCAGCCATCAGCTCAAAAAAGAAACCAACGAATGGCAGAAACTCATCGTCAATGTCGGCGGATATAGAGAACAAAGAGAGCAAACTTTACTTCAGATTGCTCAGAACGCAGCCAAGAAAGTAGAGTTCTCAGGGGAGCCATATGTTTTTACAAACCTCACCCCTCCCGAAAGACGTATCGTCCACATGGCCTTGCAAGATAACCCCAAAATTACTACTGAATCTCAAGGCGAAGGTAAACACCGCCAACTCGTGGTCAAAGCCAAATAACCTCTTCTCTTCTTTTTACTCAGCTTTGGAATTTAACCTTTCTAAACTTATTTGACACCCATTTTATTCCCTTTTCATTATTAGTTTGCTAGGCTAACAATTAGTGACCAAAAGAATCTCATCTTCACAAGTTCTGACATTGATTTTTTGCTTTTTAATCCCCACCCAATTAGGCAAACATTTTTGGCCAGGATATACATTTGTGTCAAACATAAAAATTGATTACCTGTCCCCTACTTTATATCTAACACACCTAATTATACTTTTGCTCATTGTTATAAACTATAGACAAATCCCCAAACTTTTCTTCAATTTTAAGTATAAATATATCTTTCTCACCATCTTCTTTTTTTCTTTTCTATCATGGTCACAAACCTCCTCTCTTCAATCTCTTCTTTTACCATTTCTTTATTTAGGATTAATTTTTGCAGGCACATATTTTGTGGTCCAAAATCTTAAAAATAATAACATCCAAAAATTAGCTGCCGTTTCATTAATCCTTGGTCTTCTACTCCAAACCATCCTTTCCTCATACCAATGGCAAACCGGTCACTCATTTAATCGTTTTGCCTACTGGCTAGGAGAACGTGAGACTAACATTAGCCAACCCTTTAGCCCCAAGACTCGGTTAATCAATACAGTTAAGTTAAGACCTTCAGGCACATTCTCACACCCTAACAGCTTGTCAGCTTATGCGGTTATTGTTGCAGTTCTAATTTTCCAATTTCTTCCCAAATCATCATCCTCCAAAAAAATAATAATAGGTTTACTGATACTTTCATCAATTATCATTTTCATTACTCAGTCATTTAACACGTATTATTCTTTGTTTCTAAGTTTGTTAACATTAATTATTTACAGTCATTTATTTAAGAACACTAGAATTCTCCTTGTCCCGCTTGTCTTAGGAATAATTATTCCGCTTATTCTTCCATTTGTTCCATTTTTCCCTACCAATGACTCTCTTAGTCGCAGAATTATCCATTACCAAACAATTTTGCCTTATATTAGAGCCTTCCCTCTGGGCACAGGCCCAAACCAATACATCAGCCATTTACCGCAATTTATAACACCTTCAATTGAACTTCTTCAACCTTTGCATAATACATACTGGCTGATTATTCTCCAGCTAGGGATACCTCTTTCACTTCTTATATTTCTTTCCTTTTCTCAGCAAATCCCGCACAAACCAAAACCTCTATTCATCTTCCTGAGTTCCTTTGTTCTTTACACGGCAATTTTTGATCACTACTGGATTACTTTAGCCCAAAATCAATTACTCCTCGTGCTTGTCTTTCACTTAGCACGCAATGGTAACAAGCCTGATAAAATCTAACCAATGACAATTTTCAAAAAAGCCACAATTAATACGATATATCAACTTGTTGGTAAAGCTGTTTCCCTTTTCCTCGGACTATACATTACTGCTTTTATAAGTCAGTCAATCTCAGTTCAAGACTATGGTCGCTACGTCCTCGTTGTTAGCCTGGTAATTCAAATTGCAGCCATCAGCGAGTGGGGAACGGGATTCATTGCTGTAAGAGCCTCTTCTCAATCTCTTTATTCAAAGGCAGATCTTTTCTTTAATCTTCTTCTTTCACGACTGGTCCTTTCTTCTTTAGGAATGGTTATTCTATTAATCCTTTCAATTTTCAATACCTTTAACATTCCCTCATCTGCACTAGCGATCGCAAGTTTAATAATAATTCCCCTCGGCATCAAAAACGTAGTCAATTCCTATTTTCAATCGATTACTAATTTCCGCATTACAGCATTAATAGAAATTCTTTCTAACGTTCTCTATGCTTTGTTGCTGTTTGCATATTCTCGCCACAATATTAATCTTAATTTTCCCATTACCGCACTTGCTATTTCTACTCTACTTGCCAGTCTAACGGGCTTCGTATTGCTTCTCCGCAACCAATCTTTGAATCGGCAAATTAAACCACATATCATCAAATATCTCTTTCTTAATGCAATTCCCGTGGGAGGTCAACTTCTCATTTTCAACATTTACAATCGACTAGATTTATATCTACTCCAACATTTTCACAACGAAGTTGCTGTCGCCCGCTATGGACTTGCCTACAAATTGTACGAAAATTCAATTCTCATAGCTGCCTATTTCATGAACAGCCTTTTCCCAGCAATAAGTAGCGCGAATCTCTCCAGTCTACAGCATCTCTATCACCGGAGTCTCAAAATTCTCATCTCCCTAGGAATAACTATAAGCATTATTCTTTTCTTCCTTGCTCCCTTGGCAATCAATATTATCAATCCAGAGTATTCAGACTCAATTTGGCCACTAAGAATTCTATCTCTTGGGCTTGCATTTACATATCTAAACCACGCAACCGGCTACACACTTACAGCCATTAACAAACAACACTATCTATTTGGTATTGCGATTATAGGACTTCTAGTAAATATCCTTCTAAACATTTTCCTCATACCCCTCTACTCTTATCATGCAGCTGCATTTACAACAATAATTACAGAGGCAACCATCTGCATAATCTCACTCATAATCCTCAAAAAATATTTCCGCAATACAAATCTCTCTAATTAAGCTAAACTATTAAGCCATGACCATCAACATACATACCGACGGCGGAGCTCGCGGCAACCCAGGACCGGCAGCTTGTGCCTTTGTCATAAGCCAAAACAATCGAGTACTTCATCAATCAAATCAGTACCTGGGCAAAACAACCAATAATGTAGCCGAGTACAAAGGGCTCCTCATAGCTCTTGAATGGGCCTTGGGATCTAGTCTTGATTTTAATTCCATCCAAATTAACATGGATTCTTTGCTTGTAGTAAATCAAGTCAAAGGTATATTCAAAGTCAAAGAAGCAACTCTCAAAAAACTTTACCTAGAAACCCTTGATAAGATCAAAGAACTGCGCCACCGCAAAATCCAAATTACCATTAATCATGTTTACAGAGAAGATAATTCAATCGCAGACTCACTAGTAAACCAGTGCCTTGACGAGCAACCGGCACGTGAAACTGTGTCATGACGTTTTTTGCGTATCATTGGCTCTTTTTGCCCATATCACAACCCCAAAATATTTATAATTTTCCAAACCACACAATGTCCTTACAGTAGAGAAGACATCATAAAATTGTTAGTATTACAACAGTGGATAATAACAATTTAAAAAAAAGCAGTTATAAACAAACCCGCAAAAATGGCTACGGCATTATAATTGCACATGATAAATTTTTGTATCAGGCGCATGCGGAAGTTCTCGCAGCCATTAACATTAATCCCATACATGCAAACCCACAAGAAAACGTTCAAGATCTATTTTCGATTCCTAACCTCCAAACACAAACAGACATAATAATTGATCTTTCATTATTCGATTTAACACCCGACAACTTCCAAACATTAACTTATTTATTATCAAGTTTAATCACAGAATCAGCACCAAAAGTAGTTATCGTATCTCCCTTGTCATTATTTGATGGTTTGCCCAAAATAGAAGCCCAAATCCAAAAAATTCACAATCTTAACTGCAGACTTCTAATAACAGATACAGTTTATACAGACCACTCAACTCCAAATTCACTATTTAAAAATCCAAAAAACAAAACAACTTCCCAAGA
>CAYUGO010000004.1:0-27273 GCA_964444295.1 uncultured Gammaproteobacteria bacterium
ACAGGTTAATCCGAAGATGGAGATTAGTAAAATTGAGGAGGAGTTAAAAAGCGAGATAGGAAGTAAGGAAAATGATCAAGATGTGGATAAAGAGATTATAAACAATGAGGAAGAGGTTAACGAATTGGGTGTTAAAGAAAAAGAGGGGGTTGGGGAAACTGAAGTTAAAAAGGATGGCTTGGACGCTGAGGAGAAAGTAGTTGACCTGCAAGATACAAATATTACTAAAGAAGGAAATAGTGAGGAGAAGGGAAAGCAGGTTGTTAGATTTGGGGATGGTGTTAGGAGTAATAAAGGACTTGATAAAGAAATAGATAATAAAAAATTGAAAGACCAAAGGGATGAGGGAAAGGAAGTGGTTGAGAGTGCGGGAGATGAGGTGAAAATAAAGGATGACTATAAAGAAAAAATTACTAAGCTAAATTCTATGCAGTATCAAGTGACTCAACAATGTGGGACAGAGCCGCCATTTGCAAATGAGTACTGGGATGAAAAAAGGGATGGGATTTATGTGGATGTGGTGTCTGGGGAAGTGCTGTTTAGTTCTAAAGATAAGTATGATTCGGGGACGGGATGGCCGAGTTTTAGCAATTTAATTGCACAAGAAAACGTGATAGAAAACCAGGATGATAGTGGGTTTGTAAAACGAGTTGAGGTAAAAAGTAGTAATTCAGGTTCTCACTTGGGACATGTGTTCGAAGACGGTCCAAAGGAAAAAGGAGGGAGAAGATATTGTGTAAATAGTGCAGCGTTACGGTTTATCCCTAAGGAAGAATTAGAAAATGAAGGTTATGGAGAGTGGAAGGATAGATGTTAGATTTAGGATATAATATAAAATATGTCAGAACACGGAGGAGACGATATTGGAAATGCACTAGGATGGCGAAATGGTGTAGAGGTTGGAGGATGGGGTGATAAAAAACCTGCGAAAAATGAGGTGTTTGATCAATCTAGGAGAGATTTTTTGAAGGTTAGTGCTGGGGTTGTAATCGGAGTAGGACTGGCGGCTTCGGGGATTGGGGGAGGGTCGGAAGTTAACGCAAGTGAGGGGTCGTTGGCTGGAAATATATTAAATGACTCAGAGGAGATAGTGTCGAAGGAAACAACCGAGTCATTAACATATGATGTGATGATTGATAGGTTGAAGGAAGTCTCAAATGCGTTGATTGGGGATTTGGATCATGACTATTTGGAAAGTTTAAAGGGTCAGGGAATAGAGGGATTTGGTGAGATCTCGCAAAAAATACAGGAAACTTGGGCCGGGATGTTGGGTGTTAATGAAGAGGATGGGCAATCGAGAGATGAGGGACTGGATGGAGTATGGTATGCGATGTTGGATGGAGAAATAACACGAGAGACTTTGGAGAAGTTGTTTGTGGAGAATATAGCTGGCGTGTATTGGGCGGGAGAGATTGTGAAGTCTAATGGTGAGCAACTTGAAAAACTAAGTGAGGGAAATAAGTCAGAGAAGTTGGATGAGCAATTGAATGAAGGAAATGTGGATTATCGACAAGTAGTTAATGGGGATGATGGGAAAGTTGATGTAGAGCGAGAAACTGAGTGGGATAAGAGAAAGTATAAGACGGTGAGAGCGGTGATGATGAATTTAGCTCAGAATTCTGTGGAGAGTGAAATTTGCAAAAGGTTGGGGGGAGAGAGTTTGAGTAATTTAGTTGGAATGGTAGTTAGTCAGGTTGATAATATGGATAAGAATAATTGGGTGTGGAATGGGGAAAAGCAGATGTTTGAAGTTAATGAAGGAGAGAAAACTAAATTTGCGGTGGATATTGCAATTGGAAAGGTTCACGATAGAGATAACGAATCGTTAGTGGAAATTGAGGAAGAGATATTGGGGATGCAGGAAACGGTGGAAAATCGGAAATTGGCACATGGGGCTTGGGAAAGTTTTGTAGAAAGTGACGGATATAATGTGGAGAATACTGGAGCATTGGATTTGGCTAGAGAATTGGTAGGATTTATGGAAGAAGAGTTAGTGACAGAGAGGATTTTGGAAGAAGGAGAAAAGTTAGTAAATAGAGATAATATGAATAAAATTATAAAGGGGTATGCTGATTATTATTTTTCTGATCAAGATCGTAAGAAGCCAAACTATAGAAATGTGGTGGAGCTAATAAGGTTGATGAGTGTGGTAAATGGAGTTGAAGAGCAAATTAAAGAGATTAAGGAGAGAGGGATTAGTAATGTCCCAGAAGGGGAGGAAGAATATTTCCAAGATTGGCCAAGAGATGAAGAAGGCGTGGTTGATTGGAGGAAAGTAGATTTTGCATTAGTACAGAAGAGAAATATTATATCTTTGTATCAAAGAGGGCCGTTTTCTGATTATGAGGATAGAAATAAATATGGGAATTTGATGCCGATGAGAGCATTTTTGGCGAATTGCATGGTGGGTAGTGACTCATTTGAACAAATAGAAAGACGTTGGCAAAATGAGAATGGTGAATTTGAATTTGAAGAGATGGAGTGGAGGAGTGTTGTGAAGAAGGCACTGGAAGTATTGGTGAATACTAAAACTGATGATCCCTGGTTTGAGAGGAATGAGGATGGCCGTTGGCAAACGGAGTTTGTAAATAGTGCTTTTGGGAATGTACATACGGATGGAACTTCTGGAAGTCGTAAACCCAGTTCGCTATATAATGAGTTAGTGGGGATGGAAAAAGATAAATACGATTAGAATGAGTGGTTTGTGACTCAATATAAGAGTGCTACGATTGAGTTATGATTATTAGTCCAAGAATTCTCAAGGCGATGGTATTTGGGGCTAATGATGGAATTGTAACGACTTTTGCGGTGGTGGCGGGTGTGGCTGGGGCTAAGTTGTCAGTATCTGTAGTGTTGATTATGGGAGCGGCTAATCTTTTGGCCGACGGGTTGAGTATGGGATTGGGAGATTATTTGGGTGCGAAATCAGAGCTTAGGTTGGAGAGATTAACAAATAAAAATAAAAAAGTTATGGGGATTTGGCATACTGGGGTGGTAACCTTTGTGTCTTTTTTGGTGGCAGGATCGATGCCGTTGTTTCCGTATTATATGAAATGGTTGGGAGTAAGTTTGGGTGAAAATGATTTTGTGATTTCCATTGTGACAACATTAGGAACCTTGTTTGTAGTGGGAAGCGCAAGGTCTCTGGTAACGCGGGATAATTGGTTGCGGAATGGTATGGAGATGTTAATGATTGGATCATTAGCTGCTGGAGTAGCCTATGGAGTTGGAGCTTGGATAAGAGGAGTGGTTTAGCTAATTTTTAGTCCTACAGAGTCAATTTTGGGGAAGTCTTTGCGGATGGTTTCCCAGAATTTTTCGGATAATTTACTTGTGTAACTACCATAGCCAGTGCGTTCTGATTTGCCACAGAGTCGTTGATCAAATTTTTGGATAATTTCTAAGATAGTATCGCCGACTTCGTTAAATTCTTGTTGATGAAGAGCCGGTGAGCGGGCATATGAATCATGGATTAGCCGGAATCTATCAAAAAGAGGTTTGTGCAGGGCGAGCATTTCTTTGTATATTTCTTGATATTTGGTTGCCATGGAGAAAAGGATACTTAGTTTGGGATTTAAAAGCAAGGATGATTGATTAGTTGGGAGAACAAAGTCGAGTATAATAGGCGTATATGGATAAAGTAGAAGCGATAAGAATTGCAAAATATCTGGCTTATCATGGGTATGGGTCGAGAAGGTTGGTGGAGAAGTGGGTGGACGAGGGTAAAATTATGGTTAATGGGCAGGTAATTAAGGATAAAGGACACAAAATTTTGCCGGGAACTGATAAGATAAAAATTGAAGGTCAAGAGATTGAGGAAAGTCCTGAGTTGGTTTATTATGCGGTTAATAAACCCGTGGGAGTTTTGTCTACGACTCAGGACCCTAGTGGCAGGCGTGTGGTGAGTGATTTGGTTGATAGTGAAAGACGGGTTTATCCGGTTGGAAGATTGGATTTGGATTCTGAGGGATTGATCTTGTTGACTAACGATGGACCTTTGACTCATCAATTGACTCATCCTAAGTTTCATATCCCAAAAAAATATAGAGTGTGCGTGCAGGGGGAGGTTTTGCGTTGGAAATTGGATCGTTTGCGAACCGGAGTTAAATTAGCTGATGGAGTGACTAAAGAAGCTGAAGTCAAAATTGTACAGCCTATGAGAAACAGAACTTGGCTGGAGTTCATAATTAGAGAAGGACGACATAGGCAAATTCGACGGATGTGCGCTGCAGTTAAGTTATCGGTAATTCAGTTGGTAAGAGTTGAGTTTGGTCCGGTGAAGTTGGATAAAATGCCAGTAGGTCAGTGGCGAGAATTAAGAGAATCTGAGGTTAAGGCTTTGATCAAGTCGGTAGAAGAAGAGAGAGAATTGAAGTAAATTATTGGGCCGTTTGGAAAAAGACGCTGACTTCTTCGATGATTTGTTGAGGGAGGACGTTGGATTTGATGAGGTATTTTTTGGCTCCTAATTCTAAGGCTTCTTTGACGAGGTCTTCGAGTCCAAGATTGGTAAGCAGAAAAACTGGAATTTGAGCCGCTGGGAGGTTTTGATCTTTGAGAGCTTTGAGGACGCTAATTCCATCTAGTCCTGGAAGCATGACGTCAAGGAGAATGATGTCAAAATTTGAATCCTGAGTCAAAGTTTCGACTGCGATTTGACCATCCGCAACAGATTCTACTTCAAAACCAGCTTGGGCAAGGGCTAGTTGGTACATTTCGCGAATCATGTCTTCGTCTTCAACGAGGAGAATCCTTTTGGTCATGAATTGAATATATATTAATAATTGATGGATTACAATTAAGGATTTTGAGTTGGTGTATCAGGGTTGGGTGTTTGGGTGGCAATAGGTAAACTAAATGAGAAGGTTGAGCCTTGATTGACTACGCTTTCTACCCAGATTTTGCCACCATGAGAATCGATGATGGTTTTGGAGATGTAGAGGCCAAGTCCTGTGCCTTTGGAACCAGATTTTAATTCACCTTGTACACGGAAGAATTTGGTGAAGAGTTTGTTAATTGCTTCTGATGGAATACCTTTGCCTGTATCTGTAATAGAGGTGATGACAAAATCTCCTTGAGATCTGATGCTGATTTCGATATAACCGCGGTCGGAGTATTTGACGGCATTACCAATTAAATTGCTGACGACTTCTTCAATCTTGTTTGAGTCTGCCATAACCATAGGAGTGGGAGTGGGGGGTGAGGTAAAAATGAGTTTGAGATCTTTGGTTTGAGCAAGGCCGGTGTATTCTGTAATAAGTTTTTCGATGATTTTTTCGGTTTGGACGGGTTGGAGAGTAAGTCCGAGTTCTCCTTGTTCAATTTTGGAAACTGAAAGAACGTTTTCGATGAGTCTATTAAGTCGAGTGGTTGACATGCCTGCTTTGGCGATAAATTCTTGTTCCGTAGGATTAAGTTTAGTTAGAGTTTGGGGGGTTTGGAGGAATGATAAATAGCCTTGAATGGTGGTTAAGGGGGTGCGAAGTTCGTGGGCTGCCATAGATGCGAAATCAAGTTTCATACGCGAAAGTTGTTGTTCTTCTGTGACGTTGTGTAGGGTAATGATCCAGCCAAGTTGGAAGTGGTCCATGATTTTGTGTACGGAAATGTTGACAAAGAGAAGTTGGTGATTGGGACCAATGAGTTTGATGTTTTCTTTGAAGAATGTTTGTTGGGTTTCTGTGCAGTAAGTTTGGCAGGTGAAGGGTTGATTTTGATCTTCGAGGATAAGGATTTGGTTGGCTGGTTTGCCGATTGCTTGATTGATGGGCATGCCGGTAAGGGCGGCTGCTGCGGGATTGATGATGACGACTTCTTGACTGTGGTTGATGACGATGACACCGTCTTTGATACCTTCAAGAAGAGTGGTTAATTTGACTTGCTCTTCTTGGATGGTTTGTTGGGATTGAATTAATTCTTGCTTGGTGAGGCGGACGTCAAGAGTTTGGTTGATGAGGATACGGCTGGTATTGAAGGAAATGTTTTCGATAGAAGTAAGATAGTTTTCTAGTTGGGGGATAGTAGTGAGAATTTGTTTGAGATGAATTTTGGGGTTAGTTTTGGATTTGCGGGTGAGGAATTTGAAAACTGATTTGGATGATTGAGTTAGAGGCGAGAGTTGGAAAAAAAGATAAATGATAAAAATGAGAGTGGGGAGAGTGATAAGAGGGATAACAATAATATGATGCCAAAAATCTGTGATCAATAAGTAAAGAGCCGTGAATAAGTTGAGGATAAAAATAAAGGCAGTAATGAGTCTAAGGTTCATATCATGAGAAACTGATAACAGTTCGGCCCGGTAGGCTAATGGAGGTTGGCGATTGGTTTGTGGTTGTGAAACTGTTTGGAGCAATGGTTAGGAGAGGAGGGGAAGAGATAGTTTTTTGGATGGCTTGGGTTTCGGATTGTTCGGATGATTTGTCGGTATGACGGTTATATGAAGTAAAGGATATTAGGCATTGGGAATTAATGAGGTTGGTGAGGGATTGAGCAATATGGGTTTCGATTTGAGTAGGATCGTGAGTGGATAAGCTAACAAGTTGGCAATTAGTTGGCACTTGGATAGGAAGGATCAAATGGCCTTCAGGGCTTGCAGTTTGAGGAGCTATAATGGTTAGGTCAGGATGGGTATATAAGCAAAGAGGGAAAGCGGTGGTGAGATTTATAAATTGAGTTTGGGGTAAGCGGTTAAGTTTGTAGGCCGGTAAGAATTGTTCGTAAATTGTGCAAGCAGGCTGATGGTTAATTTCTTGAATGATATTTTCTTTATGTTTGGTAATGGAGAGTGGGACGCCAATGGGCGTGGTGGTGTGATATGTGGTAGCGTTGATAAATGGGGTTTGGTAAATAGCTAGGGTGACAATAGCATCAGGAAGAATTTGGTTATCATAGATTATGTAAGGAGGATGAGTTTCGGGAAATCCAAATGCGGTTAGATTGTGGATTGGGATTGGAGTTGGAAGTGAGGAGTAAAGATTTTTGAGGACGAGGTCTATGTTGGTTGGTTGGCTTGCAAAAAGGAGGATTTCGAGAGGAGGTTGGTTGTTGGTTGAGCCCATGATTTGGTTGATAATTTGATTGGTGGCGGTGATGGGGTCTTGGCTAATGTTGTTTCCAATGCTGGTGATGATTTTGGTGTTATCAAGATGGAGACCTATGATGGCAAGATGGGGATTCTTGGTATCTAGTGAAAGATGAGATGTGGTGATGCCAATGATTTGGGCCTGAGGTGCACGGGATTTGAGTTCAAGAGCAAGGTTTTTGTGATTAAGAGTAATATCTGCAAAAACGAGTAAATAATTAGGAAGACGGCCCATTAATCCTTGGGTAATTTGGTCCAAGCAATCAGTAATTGCAAGGGAGATTTGAGATTGATAGGATACGCCAATAACGTTTAGATTAGCCATAGGCAGGAAAGGCTTATTTCACTATATCATTTTGCAGGTTACGTTTGGATTGAAATCAATTGCCTACTACAATATAGATATGAGTTTATTATTACATTTTGTGAAATGGTTTGTAATGGATTTGCCAATGAGTTATTGGAGGTTGTTGCGGAATTTGGGTAAATATATTTTGGAAATGTTTGGAGTTAGAGTGCACTGGCAGATGTTTATTAAGCCGATGTTTCACGATTCTACATTTGTGGGGTACTTGTTGACGGTGAGTTTTCGATTAATTTTTATCATAAGTGGATATTTATTTATGTTGATAGTGTATTTGTTGGGTATATTGTTGGGGTTGTGGATTTGGTTGGGGTTTTTGATGGGGGTATTTAATTTGGGATTTAGTGTGATTTGGTTGATATTAATTGTGGCAATGTTTGGTGTAAGGTTGCAGATGGGTCAGGCTTGGAGTGACATGGAAGGGGCTTATACGTGGGACAAGCTAAAAGATGTCTGTGATCGTGATGTTAGGCATTTGGTTGAGAGATATGGTGAGTTTGGATATTGGTGGAAAGATCCAAAGATGCAGTGGTGGTTGTTGAGGATGGGTTTGTGGTCGAGTGATTTGCCGCTTGTAAGCGATGTTGATAGAAATGGATGGGGTGCGAGTGTGTGGAAGCGAGCCGGAAAAAGAGGAGGGAATGTCCATGCTGGAATATTGTTGCGATCTTTGATCGAGCTGGATGAGGGAATGAAAGGTTTGATGAGGAGTAAATATATTGAGATGGAAGATTTGGATGAGGTGCTGGATTGGTATGAGAATGAATTGAAGTGGTGGAAGAGTTATCCAATTTGGCATAAGAAATATGAGATAGGGGAAATGGCGGGGTTTAATCGAGGAATGACTGGTGTGAAGACGAGTTTGTTAGATCGATATAGTATTGATTTGACCGCGAATGCTGGTAGTTTGCCTGAGGCAATTGGAAGAGAAGAAAAATATCAAGAATTATTTGCTGGATTGGGTCGAACTCGGGGAGAAAATATTATGGTAATTGGAGAGAGTGGAGTAGGGAAGTCTACATTTATTGGAGGAATTGCAAAGATGATTATGAATGGAAATGCGCCTGAGGTGATAAGAAATAAGCGATTAGTAAAGATAGAAATTGGAAGATTGTTAGCTGGAGTCAAAACACAAAGTGAGTCAGTAGCGAGATTAGTGCATTTGTTAGATGAGGTGAAGTTTTCGCGAGATATTATCTTATTTGTTGATGATATCCATACATTGATGACGAATGAAGGGTTGGAGTCAGGGATGAATTTGTTTACGGTATTACAGGAAGCAATCGGGCGAAGTGACATTGCATTGATTGGAGCAACGACGATCAAAAATTTTAAGAGATTTATTGAACCAGTTGAGTCATTTGCAAAGATGTTTAATTTATTGAAGATCGAGGAACCTGATGACCGAAGTGCTATTTTGATTTTGCAAAATTTAGTACATGATTTGGAAGTGATGCATGGAGTGGTTTATAGCTATAAAGCATTACAAGATGCGGTAGTGTTATCGCGGAGATATTTGACTGAAGGATTATTGCCTGACAAGGCAAAAAGAATACTTGATGAGGCTGGGGCTAATGCAAAAATGTCTGGGTTGATTTATGTGGATGAAGAGATGGTGGCAAAGTTGGTTAGTGTAAAAAGTGGAGTGCCGGTTCACAAAGTAGATTTGAGTGAGAAAAATAAATTATTGGAGTTGGAAGCGGAGATTCATAAGGCCTTCGTGGGTCAAGATAGTGCTGTAGTGAGTGTGGCTGATTCGCTGCGGAGAGCTAGGTTGGATGTGAACAGCGGAGAACGGCCGATTGGAAGTTTTATGTTTGTGGGACCAACTGGGGTTGGAAAAACGGAGTTATCGCGACAGTTGGCTAGAGTTTATTTTGGGAGTGTGGATGCGATGATTAGATTGGATATGACAGAGTTTTCGCAGTTGCAGATGATTAATCGATTAATTGGTTCGCCGGTTGGAGTGAGCGGTTTTGGACAGGGTGGTGAGTTAACGGAAAAAGTGCGACGACAACCATTTTGTTTGATACTTTTGGATGAAATTGAAAAAGCACATCCTAAAGTTTGGGATTTGTTATTACAAGTTATGGAGGATGGAAGATTGACTGATGCTGCTGGATTAACGGTTGATTTTAGCCATACGATTTTGATTGCTACGAGTAATGCGGTAACTTCGTTTATTCAGGAACAGATTAGAATTGGGAGAAGTGTGGATGATATGAAAGATGAGTTAAATGGAGAGTTGGCTAAAACTTTTCGGTTGGAGTTTATAAACAGATTTGATGGAATTGTGCCATTTGCACCTCTTGATTTGGAACAATTACAACAAGTGGTGAGATTAGAGATGAAAAAGTTAGCAGATCGATTATTGAAAAAAGAGATTGATATAAGTTGGAGTGATGAAGTAGTAGTGTTGATGGCACAAAGGGCCGAAAAAGAACAGTTGGGGGCACGACCGATTCGACGATATATTCAGAATGTAGTTGAGTCAAAAATTGCTAAGATTTTGCTCTCAAAGGACGATGTGCGAGGTATGAAGATTGTGATTGATGAGAAGTTTATAAGTTAGGTAAGATGTTGGCTTTCGGATTTGGCGCGGATAAAGTTAATTGGTGTGAGGAGGAAGAAATTAGTTATAAATCCCGGCAGTGATAGGGTGGCAAGGGCAAGTCCATTGAAGGTTAGGAAAATTCCCAAGTACATGGGATGAGATAGATATTTGTAAGGACCAGTTGTAACGCGTGGTTTGTCGGTAGGGAGAACACCAAACGAATTATTAAGATAAAAATATGAAGTAATCCAGATGAGGATACCAATAAGGCTAAGAATGAGATTGATTATTTTGGCGATTGAGGAGTTGAGAAAATTTGGTGAAGGAAAAGTTTGGGGATAAGTGGCAATTAAGTAAAGAATTATCAAGTAGATACCCGGGATAAGAAGAGTTAGGTAAAATTGAAGGATAAGTTTGGGGAGTTTCATAAATTGGTACAATATAGAGATTATGGTAGACCAAGAGGTGATTTGGGACAAACTCAAAACAGTGATGGATCCTGAGTTAATGATTAATTTGGTGGATTTAGGATTAATTTATAAAGTTGAGGTGGAAGAATATGAAGCTAAGGAAGATTGGATGCCAAAGGGAGATAGGGTGAAGATTTTGATGACTTTAACCAGTCCGGCTTGTCCATTGGCAGCTATGTTTGATGAATTAGTTGGTGGTCCGATTAGAGCAATAGAAGGAGTCGGAAGATGTGATGTAGAGATAACTTTTGAACCTTTGTGGCATGCAGGGATGATGAGCGAAGAGGCTAAACTGGAGTTGGGAATGTGGTAAAAAGAATGGTTATCAGATAAGATGGCTATAGAATATGACAAGTTATTATTTGGGGGTAGATGTGGGGGGGACTAAAACAGAGGCGGTAATAATGGATGAGATGAAGCAAGTTAGGGGAAGAGGTTTGTATGAAGGAGGAAATATTCATAATAGTTCTTTTGGAGATATGATTGGAAATATTGAAGAAGCTATTAGAAAGGCAAAAATTGATTTAGATAAATCGAGTGGAGATCCTTTTGTAACTACGGGACATAATATGAGAAATGGTTGTATCGGATTGGCGGGGTTAGATACTTCGTTAGATAGAAGTAGGGTAGAAGATTATTTGCAGAACTTAGATGGATTATGGGGATTAGAAAATTTATATTTGGTTAATGATGGAATAGCGGCGTTGCGTAGTGGAGTGGAGGGGAGTCGGGGAGTTTGTTTGATATCGGGGACTGGGGCAAATTGCTATGGAGTTAATGGTGATAATGAGGCTAAGGCGGGTGATTGGGGTTTTATATTAGGAGATCAGGGTTCGGGATATGCATTAGGGAGAAAAGTATTGCAGAGAGTCATGAAAGAATACGATGGTAGAGAAAGAGAATTTTTTGGTAATTGGGTAAAACAGGTTTTGGGATTATCAAGTTTGGAGGAATTGTTTGATTATGTTTATCAGAATGAAAAGGGACGAGTGGATGAGGTGGCTAGTTTGGGGCGAATAGTTTATGAGGATGAGTTGAGGGAGGATTCTTTTGTGAAATTAATTGTTGGTGAGATGATAGATGAATTGGTTTTGGCATATGGGACAGTTGTGAAGAACTTGGATTTGGAAGGGGATTTTGGGGTATTGTTGGCTGGCGGAATGTTGGTTAGGGATGGTTATATAGTGGAAATGTTAAAGAAGAGATTGGTGGAGATTACGACGCAGATTAGTTTTATCGAAAAAGAATTTACACCGGCATATGGAGCGGCTATGATTGCTATGAATGATCGATTGGGGGGTGGAGGTATGGTTAGGAAAGTATTTGTGACTGGATAGAGGAGGACTGATAGTTTAAGATGAAAAGAGATGATTTATGTAAATTTTAAGACTTATGAACAGGGGACGGGGGTAAAGGCAAAAGAGATGGCAGAGATGATTAGACGTGTGAGTTTGGTGTATGGAATTGAGGTTGTAGTGGTGGTTCAGGCAGGAGATGTATATAGGGTTTCGCAAGTTGAGCAAGATTGGAGTTGGTGCCAGCATGTGGATGGAGTTAGTTATGGATCGCATAGCGGTAGTGTGTTGCCTGAAGATGTGAAACAAAATGGAGCCAAGGGTGTGATGCTTAATCATGCTGAGAAGAAAATGGAGTTGGCTGATTTGGCAGCAAGTGTTGAGCGATGTCGAGAAGTAGGTTTGGCGGTAGGGATATGTGCTGATAGTTTGGAAGAAGTTGAGCGAGTATTGTCGTTTAAGCCTGATTGGATAGCTTATGAACCACCTGAGCTAATTGGGAATAAAGAGTTGTCAGTGGCGACGGCTAAGCCTGAAGTAGTGATGGCAGCAATTGAGAAATGTGGAGAAACTCAATTGTTAATTGGAGCTGGGATACAAGGAATGAGTGATATTAAGAAGGGATTAGAACTTGGAGCTAAGGGGTTTTTGTTAGCTAGTAGTGTGATGACGAGTGAAAATCCTGAGGGGAAGTTGCGAGAGTTGTTGGATGGGTATGAAAGATAGATTATTTTGGTAGATATAGATTAGTGCTGTGTTTGGGAGTATTATGAAATTATGAAGGTTGTAATTGGTGCTGATCATCGAGGTTTTGGTTTGAAACATCGATTGGTTGAATGGTTAGAAAGTGAAGGACATGAAGTAAATGATATGGGGGCATATCAAATGGATCCGATGGATGATTATCCCGAATACGCAGTGAGGGTTTCGAGAGTTGTGAGTGAAGATAAAAATGCCCGGGGGATTGTGTTATGTGGAAGTGGTGTGGGGGTATGTATTGCAGCAAATAAAGTTGAGGGGATACGGTGTGGGCAGGCGTTGAACAAAGATCAAATAAAAAGTGCAAGAAGTGATGATGACATTACAGTTTTGGCTTTGGCTGCCGATTATATTTCATTTGAGATGGCGATTGAGATAGTACGTGAATTTTTAGATACTCCCTTTAGTCATGAAGAGAGGCATCAAAGACGGGTGGCGCAGATTGTAAAACTTGAGGAATGAGTTGGGAGTGCTGTATATTAAGGGTATGGATTGGTTTATAAAGGTAGCTGTAATTTTGGCGGTGGTAGTTAGTTATCCTTTGACTGTGGGTTTGGGAGTTGAGGCTTTTTTGCCGGTTGATACTAATTATTTTGAGAATTGTTCTGGGTTTGATAATTATTATAGTGGTGATAATCCTGAAGAGTTTCAACGGCAAAATGATGAACGGGAGAGATGCATAGAAGCGGCAAAACTTGAATCAAAGCCAGCGATAACGCGAAATTTCCTAGTTGTTTCGGGTTTTGGATTGTTGGCAATACTTAGCGGAGTATTTTATATAAAATTCTTAAGTGAACCATTACGGCAGGGATTGGTGTTTGGAGGGGTTATAAGTGTGCTTTATGCAAATATGCGATTTGGAGATGATGTGTTGGATATGAGATTGAGGTTTGTGATGGCTTTGGGAAGTTTGATTTTGATTGGATTGGTTAGTCGAAAATGGTTTGAGTTAAGGAAAGAATAAACATATGTTAAATAAGCGAAGTCTGGGTTGGATAATAAGTATTGGCGCAGTGTTGTGGGTAGTAACTTTGTTAATTGGTTTGTGGTTTAATCCTGAATATATACGAGAGAACTGGAGGTTAGGATCAGAGATTGTGTGGCTGGGGCTGGGAGTTATTTATACCCTATTGTGGGCCGAGAGAGTGAGAGTTTTGAGTTGGAGATTGCTTATCGTAGATGTGTTGGTTTATATGTTTGGGGTGTTGGTTATTTGGATACTTGGGTTATTGATAATTACCAGTTTATTTAATCAAATTGATACACTAGGAAGTTTGAGGGAGTTGGATGGAGTTATGGGAAATCCATCTGTGGAGGTAAGCTGGGTGAGTCAGTTAGTTGGTGTATTGAGGGAGTCTTTGCGGTTATGGATTGTGGGTATGGTGCCAGTGGCAGTTCGGAAATTGGTTATGAATTTAGGGAATTAGAGGTGTTGGGTTTGAGCCATGCATAAGTTACGACGGGGATAAAGAGAAGCATGATGATTGATGCAAGAGCAATACCTGAAATAATTGCACCTCCCAGTCCTCGCCAGAGTGGGTCGGCTAGAGTTATGGGTAGAAGTCCAAGAATTGTTGATAGTTTGGTGAGGATGATTGGTTCTAAGCGACTAGCTCCAGCGTCAGCAATGGCTTCGACAAAGGGCATTTTTTGGTTGAGGTTGATATTGATTTTATCGACAATAAACATTGAGTTAGTTACGACAATCCCAAAGAGGGATAAGATGCCAATTAACGCAGGGAAAGAGAGTGGGGTTTGGGTTAGAGCAAAAACTAGGAAAACGGAGGAGACAGCTAGAGGAATGACTAAGAGAACAATTAATGCGGCGCGGAATGAGCTAAACTGAAGTACCATAGTTATAAGAATTAAAACAGCTGATAAGAGCATGGCAAGAAGGATGGATTGAATTGAACGAGCGTTTTCTTGATTTACACCGCCGGTTTTCCAGGTGACGTTGGAAGGTAGTTGCCAGGATTTGATTTGGTCGAGCAGGTCTTGGTTGACTTGGGTTGTATTGAAGTTGGGTCGGGTGGTGGCGGTAACGGTTACTGATCTGATTGTTTTGTCGTGAGTGATGATTTGCGGGCTGATTTGAGCTTGCCAAGTTCCGAGTGTCATTAAGGGGATGAGTTGACCTTGGGGATTGGGAATTGTGATTTGGTTAAGCAATTCCAGTTTGGGTGGTTGGGAGGTCAGATTGAGGACGAGAGGTAGATCGTCAGTTTCGGAATCTAAATTAAGAGTGCCGAGAGTTTGTGATTTGGTGATTTGGTTGATGGCTTGAGTGATTTGACTACGGGAAATTTGGGACTGTTGGAGAGCGAGGGAGTCAATTTGGAAATTGATTTGGCTGGTGCTAGGGTTGAGAGATTTAGCAGGATTAGCAACAGAAGGCTGTTGTTTGAGATAGGTAACGGCTTTGTCTGCGGTGGCTTCCAAATCATTAAGATTGTCGCCGAGAAAAGTAATTTGGACGTCAGCCCCGGCGGGAGGACCAGCACTTATTTCGTTTACTGTGATGGTATCTTGATAATTTTGGAATTGTTTGCGGAGATGTTCGGTTATTTCATATGATTTATAGGGTCGATCTTCTTCGGGGACGAGACGGAGAGTGTAGAGGATTTGGTTATCTTGAGAGGATAAAGCTTGGAGATCGCTAAATGATTTGCCTACTTCGGTGGTGATGAATGTAACGTAGGGAATGTCTTGGAGAGTATCGATAAAGTTAAGAGCTTTGGTATTAGTTTGGTTAATGGTTGTTCCGGGTGGGAGTTTGAGTTGAATGTAGAAAATATCGCTGTCTGTTTTGGGGAAGAATTCGTTTTTGACGAGACCCAAGGGAAGGAGTGAAAAACAAATTAGGGCATATGAGACGCTGGCGATAACTACTTTGCGACGGCTTGATTTATTATTAAGAATTCGTTTAATTAAATTGTAGTAACCGTTGCTTAGGGGTTGGATATTAATTAATCTTTTGTCCATTAATCGCTGGGCGAAAGAGGAGATGTTTTGGATAGAGGAACGCTTTAGGAGGGATGAAGTCTGGCTTCGGAATTGGTTACGAATTAATAAAGTAATAATAGTGATAATCATGAAAAGAGTAATGATTAGGGGTAGAAGTGGAGTGTTGCGACTAATGAAAATTACGGTACTAAGAAGAGCAATCCAAGTGATTATCTTGAAAAGAAGAGTGACACGAGCAGGAACGCGAGGTTTGAGAATAACAATCATCAGTGGCAAGGTAATAAATACAGCGATAGCTGTGGAGGAAATCATGGTGGCGGTAACAACAATAGGGATTGGTTTGATGAATTCTCCAATGATGCCACTGCTTAGAAGAAGTGGCACGAAGGACCAGATGGTAGTAAGTGTAGTTGACCAGATTGGTACGATGGTGTCACGCCAGACTAGAAGACCAGTTTGGAGGGTAGTGAATTTTTTGGTTTGATAATATGAAGTCATGGAGGAAACAATAACTATGGTGTCATCTACGAGTAATCCTAGGGCAAGGAGGAAAGCAAAGAGTGATAAGAAATTGATTGATTGACCGAAGATTTGCATTATGGCAAAAGCTGAGAGGAAGGTGAGTGGGACTGTGAGGGAACTAATTAATGCTTGCCTGACACCCAAGAAAAGTAAGAGTGTGCCACCGACCAGGAGAATTGTTGTGCGGAATTCTCGGACTAGGTCGCTAAATTGTTGGTTAATATCTTGGCTGACGTTGGTGAGAGTAGTGAGCTTGAGTTGGGGATTTTGGGAGAGAAATTGATCGATTGAGGTTTGAGCTTGGTTGCCAGTAGCGACGATGTCGCTTGGGGAATTTTTGTAGATAGAGAGAATGACTGCTTCTTCGTTTTGGATTTGAGAATTGGAGATGTACGTAAGAGATGAATTGGGTTTGGGTTGTTGGACAATTTGGGCAATTGAACCAAGAGGGAGACTTTGGTTGCCAATAGAAATAGGAAGATTCCTAAGTTGGTCGAGATTATTGATTGTTGAGGCGATGGCAACGGTAAAATTATATTGATCGTTGGAGATGGAGCCTGCGGGGGTGATCTGTAAGCTTTGGGAAATGGCTGCGGAAATTTGGGGAATATTAAGATTGTAATTTTGGATTTGTTGTAGGTCTAGATTAATGCTGATTTGATCCTGGGGAGCGCCCGAGAGTACGACTCGATTAACTAATGAGAGGTTCTCAAGTTCGTCTTGGAGGAGTTTGGCTTGATGGTTGAGTTCTGGTGATGGCAAACCTGTGATGGCTAGGGTCCAGACGGGTTGATCTTCAAAATCAAGTGCTTGAACTTGCGGAGAAGTTGTGATGCCTTGGAGATTAACTTGGTTTACTTTGTTTTGAACATCGTTTTGGGCATCTTTGGCAAGAATTTTGGATTCAAATTGAATTGTGATTAATGATAAATTATCTTGGGAAATTGAGTTGAGCTCGCTGATGTTTGAGAGTTGTTTGATTTGTTTTTCTAATGGATTGGTGATTAAGTCTTCGATGTCAGTAGCATTGGATCCTGGAGATTGAGTGATGACTGTGATGATTGGAATTTTGACTTCAGGGTTAAGACGTTTGGGAAGGAGGTTGTAGCTGGAAATTCCTATTAAAATTAATGTAAGAATGATAAGGAGAGGAATACGGAAGTTCTTGAGGTATTTGGCAATAAATGTTTGATTAAGTGAAGAGGGGAATTGAAGTTTATCAAGGTATGAAGCATCGGAATTTGACATATAAAATAGATAAAGATTTTAGGAACTAATTGTTAGGAATGACGAGACTTTGGTCTGTGACGTATCGAGAAGTGATAATAGTGTCGTCTTCATTTAGTCCTGATGTGATGATGTAGTTACCGATTATTTTGGAAGTAGTGATAGGATGTTTGGTAGTGAGGAAGCCTTGATCAGTTTCTTTGAGGATGTAGACATAACTGTCGTTGGATGATTGATAAATAGAATCGATGGGAATAATAAATTGATCCGATTTGAGAGTGAAATTGATCGTAATATCGGAGGGTAGAGGATTGCTTACAACTTGAGTGGTGGTGAGAATTGCTGGATGTAAGTTGTTGGAATCGGGGATAAGTGATAGATAGATTAGGTTTAGGTTGAGTTGAGAATCTTGATGGTTAAAGGTAATTGTGGACGATGAATCGATGTATGGATAAATTGAGGAGGGAATAGAAGTTGTGATTTTGAGGGGGGATTCGTGTGCGTCAATAATTGTGGCAATGGGCATACCGGGGGAGATTGGTTGATTAGGATTAACGTGGACAAGTTGGACAGTTCCATTGATGGGTGAGGCTGGATAAAAGAGAGCTTCGTTTATGCGGGCTAGCTCGAGATTAAGTTTGGTGAGGGTTAGATTAAGATCTTGAGATTTGGCTTGAAGGTCAAGTTGTTTTTGGGTTAGTTCTCGGCTGGTATTGGCGATTTGGGCTGGGGGTTTGTTTTCGTCTGCTTGCAATTGGCTAACTCGAATGGCTTGGGATAATTGATTTAGATTGGCTTGAAGTGAAAGTTTGGTCTGTTGAAGTGAAGCAGCGCTTGATGCCGTAGTAGGATCGGCAAGAAGTAGATTGAGTTGATCGTTAACTTGGTTGTAAATTGTTTGGGAGTCGTTAAATAGTTTTTGGGTATCACTAAGAGATTGGTTAGTTAGATCACGGTTATCGTTTGCAAGATCTTTGTTTTGGTCACTTAATCTGCGTTGAAGATTGAGGATGTCAGATTGGAGAGATTGGTTGTCTTTTTGGAATTTGAGATTGGTTTGTGCAATTTGGCGACCAGCGGTGGCTGGATTACCGCCGAGGTTAGTAGTGCCAATAGAAACTAAAGTTTGGCCGCGTTTAATTTTTTGGCCTTCTACTATATTTATTTTGGTGATTAATCCTTGAGTTTGTGAGTTAATAGTTATAAGTCGTTGGTTATTGACTTGGGCTGGAAGGGTAATGCTGATGGGATCTTGGAGTTTGAAGGTGTTAACTGTCCGAGGTGATGGAGAGGTGGCTTGAGTGATGGAGGATGGCTTGGTGATAAATTGACCTAAAATAATAAGAGCAACAAGAGTTCCAAGGAGGATATAGAAAGTAATAAAGGGGAATTTTTGTAAAGGGTAGAGGAAGATGTGTTTGATTTTGACCATAAAAATAATATAGGATATTTAACGCAGGTGATTATACCACTTTGATATATTAAAATCGACCCTTGGAGGTTAGCGGGAGTTAAGTTTGGTGGCGAGTGTGGATTGTTCTTGAGATAATTCTTTGTCTTGAGTGATCCAGTCTTGTTCGGTCTGGGACAGCCACTGGTTTTGTTGGATTTTATTGACGATGGTTTTGTAATGGTTGAGCCTGATATCAATAATTTCATTTATTCGATCGATGTCTGTTTGATTATCAGAATAAAAATCTTGGTTGTCTTTGAGTTGGAGCCATCCAGGTTGGATTTTTTGTAGATTGATTAGGGCTTGTTGCCAGGAGATGAGGGTGTTGGGATCATAGTTTGGGGGCTTGTAACCACCGAACTGGATAACGATAATTTGGGTGGGGCATTCGTTAATGTTTCCTTGGACTTGAGCTATGCCGATGTCTTGGAAATCTGGGCTGGTAATGAGGTCCTGAGTTTGTGGATAAAGTTGTTGGTTTTCGAGAAGTTCGGTGCTTTCGAAATAGCCTTGGATGTAGGTTTCGCCCCAGACGGTGTTGGTGTAGTTGGCTTGTTGGAGCGATTTCTTGAGGGGATAGCCGCTGATTGTAGCTTCAGGTGAAAAATCATTAAACTCGAGGATTTTCTCACCACGATACTGGGCCGATTTGGTAAGTTGAGGATTGAGTTTGAGTGGGGGTACGGATTGGGATTGGCGAAGCTGATTAAGATTTTTAAGATATTGAGGGATATCGAGGGTGATTTTGGATTGGGTGGATAGATCATCTTGGGGATCGTGCCAGTTTTGGGAGTATGGTTGCTGTTGGTCGAAAGGGAGCACGTGGCTAATGTCATGAATATTGATAAAACCTAGATCTCCACGAGAATCTAGGCTGCCTTTGCGGTTGTCGCCCATGACGATTAATTGATTAGGAGGAACTGTATAGACTTGGCATTCTTGAATGGTGGTTCCACCGAAGGTTGAGCGGGCGTGTGCAACGTAGGGTTCTTTTTGGGGTTGGCCATTGAGATAAACAATACCGTCTCGGAGTTCGAGAGTATCGTTGGGGAGAGCGATGATGCGTTTAACAAAACCAGTTGAAGGTGAGTTTTGGTTAAGAAGAAATGTGTTTTGGTTGGTAAAGGAGACGATGTCTTGGCGATGGAGTTGATAATCAAATAATTTGTGAGAGCCGACACTGATGCCACGAGGATAATGTTGCATAGAGATTTGGGCGACGACTTCGGATTCTTTGTCTGACTGAGTGGAGGATTGACCTTTGGGGAAAGTGGGGTACATGGAACCGGTGCCTGAGATGGCGATGATGTCTTGGCCGAGGTTTTTTGAGATTTGTTTGCCAATGATGATTAATTGAGTTGATGCGGAGATGATGATGGCGCTAGCTATGATAGTAGAGATAAGATTGCGCCAGAGAGGAGTATGAGGTTGAGATTGGTCATGTGAAGGGCGCGAAAAAAACAAGATGATATGTGAGAGGATAAAGAGGGCAACTGCAGTGATCAATGCAAGATAAATGTTTTGTTGGTTTTGGGCAGGTAATTCTAAGAGAAGTAAACCTAGGGTGGCTTTGGCGTGGACTATAAGCAAAAGCGCCAGACTAAAGGCAAGATATGAGGTGATGCGCAGGAATGATGATAGGAAGTAATATTTGGGTGATTTCATGGTTAGATATTACATTAATTGTACTTGATGAACTATAATGCAGGCTATGGATGGAACACTGATTGAAACGGTAACCGAAGATAAATTAGTTTTGCAGGGGATTTATAGTGGGGCACGCGATGTTAAGAAAGTAGTGTTGCACATGCATGGGTTTGAGGGGAATTTTTATGAAAATAAATTCGTAGGGTTTGTGGGGAGAGCATTGGTTGCGAGAAAAATAGGGTTTTTGACGGGGAATACCAGAGGGGCAGAGAAGATAAAAGTTTTTAGAACTAGTGATGATGAATATGTAACATTGGGAGCACGATATGAAAGATTGGAAGATGCATATCTTGATATTGATAGCTGGATTGAGGCGATTGATAAGATTTGTAAAAATAAAGTGGAGATTGTCTTGCAAGGACATTCGTTGGGGACGATGAAGGTGGTGCGATATTTAAAAGAAGGGAAATATAGAGATCGGGTTAAGGGTTTAATACTTTTGGCTCCATTTGATAAAAATGCTTATTTAAGAAAGATGACAAATAAATCAATTGAAGAATTATTAGATTTAGCCCAAAAACAAATTGATCAAGGGAGAGGAAGAATTTTGTTTGACTCGGTGCCTGAGGAAGAGAGAATGAGTGCGGTGACTTTCGTTAGTTGGTACGGGCAGGATGACTTGGGGCGGGTGTTTGATTTTGGGAATAAAGGATATGATTTTGCTGCTTTATCGGAAATTGAAGTAGCGACATTGGTGGCGGTATCAAGAGATGATGAGTTTTTTCATCCAAGTAATCCAAGTAATCCTGAGGAAGCGAAAGCGATATTTGAGAAATATATAAAACAAGTCCAAACTAAGTTATTTACGGATGGAGGTCATGGATTTGGTAATCGAGAGGAGGAATTGGGGGATTTGGTGGGGGATTTTGTAAGTAAGTTATGATTGGTTGCGGATGAAGCGAGCAATCTGGGCTGGAGTGGGAATGGAAGTTTGGGGAGATTCGGATTGTCTGTGAAATACATTGTTTTCGAGAGGGTTGAAAGGATCGGAGACTCGTTGAATTCCATTGCGGGGATCTTCGCGGCGATAGATCTTGTTTAATTCAGAAAGAGTTTTGGGAGAGCCTGGGAGGGAAGAGTCTTGCTCAGGTTTGCGGGCTCGGCGGGATTTTTTACTCATACTTCATTTTATTAAATTAATGGTTAGGCGTGAAGATGCAAAAAAATATTGTAAAATATGAAGATTATGCGTTTTCTAAATAAATATTTGACTAGACCGACGAGGATGGAGTTGGCGATAATTGTGAGTACTTTATATGTGTTTGCTGGATTAGTGGCTAATGTGGCAGCGACCAAAGTAACTTATCTGGGCCCATGGGTAATGGATGCGGGATTGATCTATGCGTTGACGTTTACATTACGGGATTTGATCCATAAGCAATTGGGAGCTAGAGCTGCATTGACGACGGTTTATATGAGTGGATTACTTAATTTCTTGGCTGCACTTTATTTCCAGTTGGTGGTGATATTACCGGCTGAGAGTAGTTGGGCTGATGTCGGAGGGCAAGTGGCATGGGCGTTTATTTTCTCGTTGCAGATGAGGATTGTGATTGGTTCAGTCATTGCGGGATTGGTAAGTGAAGTAGCTGACACTTATGTGTATAGCTGGTGGGTGTCTGGAATTGGTAAGGATAAACCTCAGTGGTGGCGAGTGGTGATTTCGAATGCGATTTCGATACCATTGGATAGTTTGATTTTCCCAGTTATTGCCTTTGGAGGTGTGGTGAGTTTGGGAGCATTGGGACAGATGTTTTATACGAATGTAATTATCAAAATCGTGGTTTCGTTATTGGTGGCGTGGAGTATTTATTTGGTACCAGAAAAACCTATTTATAGGGAAGAGGCATAAAAAAGGCCTCCTTCGAGGGGAAGGAGGCTTGGAACGGAAAGGTTAGTCTAGGTCTTTGCGGGTTTGTTTTACGAATTCTTGATAGATACGAGAGATGGCAGGATCAGACCTGCTTGCCCTGTCTTGCATGTTTGCCAACGTGATCTCAAGAGGAAATATGTGAGCAGTAGGTATCCCCATTTCTTCGCGGACACGATTGGCAAGATCTTCGAGAACGATTACTTGAAATTTGCGATCAGCTTGAGGGGCTAATCGGATAGCACGTTCGAGAGAATCGAGGTATTCTGCCTGAGTAGATTTGACTGCTCTGGGAGTACTACTGTTGGGATCCTGGGCACTGGTGAAAGTGCCGTTGGTCATTGAGTTGGACATGTTAGCTGCCTTTCTGTGGCAAAGTGTTAAAAAGCGTCGTTGGGATCTTGAGGAGAACGAGGTGGCCGGGTGGCCATGTTTTGCAAACCCTTTAGTGTGTCTAGAAATATCTGAGCTTCATCAAAAGCATTGTCAACGACGGCACTTATTAGGCATATTTTTGTGCCATCGACAGCACCAGATAATCTGATCTCCATTTCTTCAAGAGTGGCTTCGGGATCTTTTTCGTATTGTTCAACAAAACGAGATTGAGCTTTGCGAGGTGACATTTGGCTAACCTTTCTTATTGTGAATGTGCTTCATGTGGAACTACGTGGTTGTAGCTGTGATGAACTTGGAGTGAATTATACAACAAAAAAGTCTGGACCCTTGGGAGAGTCCAGACTTTGGAAGTCAGGAGAGGGTAACTATTTTCCAGTGCCAGTTCGGCGATAGAAAGTAATGAGAGGCATTAGGAGAGGCCGAGTGCGCTTGGGCGTGGGTTGGGTTTCATGGGATGTGACTTTGGGGAAAACCAGATCCTTCGTTTGGCTTACAAAATCTGGTTGGTCAGAGAATGCATTAGTCAGAATTAAAATTACATCTGACTTAGAACGAGGTGCTGTGCATTGATTGATTTGGTACGCCAAATCCTTGGGTGTTTGTTCCATCCCGCGAGTATGAATCCTAATATTATTAACTGATTCAATGGTGTCGGGGGAAAGAGTACGGATTTTGGAAGCTTCTTGGACTCCGAATTTAATGCGATCGTCGGTAATTAGTACAGACATATTTTGCTCTCCTTTGAGCTTGAAAATAGTTATACTTCTTGACTTATAAATGTACAGTTGTCAGTCATTATTCATACCGAATGTGGCATGAACATGATCTGGCGATTGGTATTATACGCCTGGGTGGATGGCGGTTTCAATGGATGAGGTTAGGAAGTGAGCCAAAGGTGGCTAAAAACGATGGAAGAGATAACGGCAATGATGGTGATGGTTTGGGCGATAATTTGGTAAGCAAAGTGAATGGAGTCTTGGGGGAAAATTTTGGAACCGATGAGAGTGCGGGGATGATTGCGATGACTTGTCGTAAATTGTTCTGATATCCAGTAGATGGTTTCTCCTAGCCCTCGGATTGTCCAAAATACAGAGATGATTAACCCAAAAAGATAGTAGTCTTGGATAGTAAGGCAAATGATACTTGCAAGGGTCCAAAAGAGCCCGAAAATAACGCCATCGCCCCAGACGAAGATGCCTAAAGGGGCAAGTATT
Organism: uncultured Gammaproteobacteria bacterium; assembly: GCA_964444295.1. Lineage (GTDB taxonomy): Bacteria > Patescibacteriota > Microgenomatia > CAYXHB01 > CAYXHB01 > CAYXHB01. Next base: position 23,874 of record CAYUGO010000004.1, read on the forward strand.
GGGGTGATGTGGAAGGGGTGACGTTTGAATGAAGTTTGGTAGATTGAAAAAAGCCAGATGATGAAATTAGTAATGGTAAAAATAATGAGAAACGAAGTCATGAGGATATTTTAGCAGAGGGGAAGAGGAGATCATTTGGATGGGGGGATCTCAAAGACTTGTCCTGGATAGATGAGATTGGGATTTGGAATATTATTAGCTTGGGCAATTAATGTGTAAAGATGACCGTTGCCTTGACCGTAGAATTTGGCAGCAATAGCTGATAAGCAATCGCCTTTTTGGACGGTATATGTATCGGGAAGTTGTTCCTTGGTTTGGGGAATAGGAGGAGTTATGTCCGGAGAAGAAATGGTAAGAGGCGGGTAGTTGGGGTGAGTGATGGGTTGGATAGAGAGAATAATTGGCAGGGGGGTACGTGTTTCTACGGAGGGAGTTAGAGGGGGATTGTCTGGAGTTTGGGACAGGTCATCAATCTGATTTTCGAGGGTTTGGATACGGTTTTCGATTTGGGATATGCGATCGGAATTAAGACTAGAGAATTGGGTGGGCTGGATGGTTGGAGCTTCGGGTTGGATCTTAATAGGTAGAGTGGTAATTTCTTGAGGCTCTGGACGGGTGTTCTGGATGGCAAGAATATTCATGTATTCTTCTGATGATGGGGTGATTTGGGTGTGGTTGTTAGGATTGATGGGAGTTTCGATGGAAGTATTAGAACGTGGAGTACAACTGTTGAGAGTCAAAGCCATTGCCCCAGCTAAGGCTATTCGTGTTAGGGCGGGGTGTTTGTGTTGGACATACTGAGTGATGCGAGTGAGGAATTCTTTGGGTTTGGAAGCGGTTGAAGTGGTGTTATCTTGGATTTTGGTATCAGGTTGAGGTGGGGATGCGTTGAGCTCCTTGATTTTTTGGTTGACTTGGATGGCAGATAGTCCTTCGGTGGGGATATTGGCTCGTTGGAGCTTGGATATTTTTTGATGATAGGCCAGTTGACCTTGGAGTGATTTGTGGATCAGATTCCAGGGAAGATGGGTGATATTGTGTCGTTGACTGAGTTCTTGGGCTTGAGTGATGATTTCGTCAAAATTTTGGTGATCGGATAATGACTGGAACATGATTTGAGCGGCTCGGCGTTCTGAGGCGTTGAGTTTGGTGGAGGATTCTTGGTGATTTGGAAATAGAACAAGGGCTTGAGCCATGAGAGATTGTGCTGGCGGAGAGCTGACACGATCAGGCAAGGATTCCCTAGCTTGGAGGTACTGATGGAGTTGTTCGTATCGTGGTTGGATTTGGTCAGGAGATAGATGATCAGGTTTGCGTGGAATGGATAGTAGAATGTCTCGTGAGGTTAGATTGGTATGATTTTGGATGTATTGAAGCTCAGGGCTAGTTTGATTGGGAGTTGTTGGATTGTGTTCTGGTGTGGTTTGAGTTTTTGGTTGAGATGAAGGTGTAGAAGTTTGGGAATCAATAAGTTGATTAGGGAGGTCACGTACTCGTGAGAAAAAACTTTTGAGACGATCCATTTTGGGAGTCGGTGCTTGGTATGGAATTAATCGGTAGTGGTCCGGAATAGACGAGTAATCTAGTTGAGGTGCAGTGCTGGTGTTTTCGGGTCGGTTAGTGAACATAGATATTATTACGAGGATAGTATAATAACGGAAGAATACGAGGATGAGGATTTTGTAAGAGGAGTGTAAGAGGGCTGAGTCTTGCTTAGTTATTTAAAACGGCTTTGATTAGCCATTGGGAGATGAACCATTGACGGAGACGGTTGCCTGAGATGAAGTTAAGGAGGCTTTTGTAGCCGGGTAGAAAACCACCGTTATACCGGATGTCTTGGATTTGGTATCCGGTTTGGGTAATCATTTCTATTATAGTTTTTCGAGTGAATAAATGGACATGGGTGCGATCCATGATGCCTGAGTTAGTGTAATCCCAGCGGCCAGTAAGAAGTTGTTTGAGAACAGAAATATGTTGGATGTTGGGGACAGAAATGAGGATAATCCCTTGGCGCGTGAGATGAGATTTTAGTTTGGTTAAGAGTTGTTGGGGATTGTGGAGGTGTTCTAAAACATCAAGGAGAAGGATTAGATCAAATTTTGTGATGGGTAGAGGGAGAGTTTCAATATCGCCTTGGATAATGTGATCGACATTGTGTTGGGCGATTTGGGATTGATGGGGATCTAGTTCAATGCCGTAAGTGGTTTGGGCAAGGTCATGGTCTTGGAGATATTTAAGAGTTAGACCTTGGCCACAGCCAATTTCAAGTACATTGTTATATTGAGATTGGTTGATAAATGGGAGGATATCGCGACGAATGTGGGTGTAGTAATTGTGTTTTGGTTCGGAGGCGTGGGGCATCTTAGATTGAAGTATAGCTTGAGAGGAAATAAAGATAAACAAAAAAAAGAGTGTCTGACTTATCTTGGGAGACAAGGTCAGACACTCGGTTGTAATGAAGAGACTAGCGACTAGCTTGCACAAACTGCGGCGTGGAAGATGGTGGGATCCATCCACGATTGATAGTCCGGCTGAGAAAACAAGTCCCCCGGCATGATGACTACTTGCGGTGTCTGCAAGGTGATCATTAGGTCAAAACCCAATGATTTGCTTTTGGACATTTGGACTTGGAATCGATCATATGGATCATGGAATGTAAATAGATTTTCATTCCATTCGCCATTGATCTTGACTGCGTCGATGTACCAAATTGGGCTGCTGCCCCCGGGGTTGATACTTTGGACCAGAATTTCTACGAGAGGCCCGTAGTTAAGTGGCCCGTAGGGTTTGCCTCCTGTAACTTGGGAAAACAAGGAGATAGGGATTCCGGTCTGGTGATTTTGGTCAAAAAATGCGTAACAACCTAGCGTGCTGGGTGTTATTGAGTCAGGGATGTCTTGAGAGTAGTTCATTCCCCAGACATTGATGCCTAGGCCTTGTGACTCTCCGCTCGTCATGATGACTGTCACGACGTCGTAGAGATGGGGTTCGTCGTAATCTGTGGGATCAGGATTGATTTGCTCCTGATTCCCCGTTGCCGTGATAATGGGAAGGTAGGTGTTACCTTCCTGAGCCAGGGCTGGTGAGGGAATTGTTCCAAGGAAGATCACAATCGCAATGAGTACTGCAGACAACATGTTTTTTGTGTTCATGCTAGTTCTCCTTTTTAATGTACTTTAGTTATCATATTCGACTCGCGATGAGAGGAATTAGATAGTAAATTAATTATATTATAGGTTGACTGGGCGATTTAATCAAGATAGGGAGGTTCTAGTAGAATTTTTTTTGGATCGATGATCGGCACCGATGGCTTCATGGATAGAAGTATAGCCGTCTTGGTGGAGGAGGTCGATTAAATCAAGATTAATTTGCATGATGAGTTGAGGACCTTGGTAGATCA
>CAYUGO010000005.1:0-24510 GCA_964444295.1 uncultured Gammaproteobacteria bacterium
TAAAAAACTTTAACCGTCTTTTTATTTTCGGATCACTTTGGTTTGGCATTAGTCTCTTACCTTTTATCTTCTTACCTTGGCACAAATTTACCCTAGAACTCGGGCTTCCTATGATAGGCTTTGCCATCATCCTATCCTGGCTTGCAATTAATAATTCTGTTATAGGCAAAATACTCCTCACTACATGGATCATCTTTAATTTACTAACCAACATCATGACTTATCAACATCACTACACAACACAGCGATCAGTTGTTGCTTACAATGTCACTACCTTCTTTCAAACCAATTACCCACAATTTCCCAACAATCAAATCTGGTTTACTAGCCTTGATCGGACTGACAATAGCCCGTGGGGTGGAGAAGCCACCCAAGTTGCTCACAGTATCAACCGTTCAGAATTATTCAGAGTTTTGTACCATGACCATGATATTCAAGTTTATTTCCAAGGCATAGATGATATACAGTTAATGCCAGCTGATGCCATCCAAATAGATGCCCGTCAATTCCTCAACTAACATGACCAAAAACTTAATTGTTCTTCTCTTAATTTGTACCATCGCATTTGTTCTTCGCATTTACCGACTTGACTTACTTCCTCTTTATACCGACGAAGCCGGTCATTACTATTACTACTGGTGGACACAAACTCACCAAATCTGGCAAAACCCTATCCTGTGGCTCAATACCCACATTTTTAGCTTTACTTGGTTTTTAGGTCTTAATTCATACGCAGCTCGTCTACCAGCCGTTATCGCAAGCAGCTTACTTCCATTAGTAACCTATTGGTGGATCAAACAACTGCCCTCCAAAGATACCAACTCCTCCCGCATAGCTCTCACTACAGCTCTTCTCACAGCAATTCTTCCTTGGAATTACATGATCGGTCGTATCGGACATACTCATATTCCCATTGTCCTCATGTTAATTATGGCGTTTACAGGTTTCTATCTGCGTAATCAATACAAACTCTCTCTCCTTATGCTTATCCTCGGAGTCTACTGGTATCCATCTATGCTAATTATTTTCCCATTTGGAATTCTGCTAATTTTTGCCAAACTTTATTCTAATAAACAGCTCACATTCATCAAAACCAACCTCAAAAAAATTCTCCTCCTTGGCAGCCTTTCTCTTGCCGTCATTACAATAATTTTCGTATATCGCTATCACGGATTAACCACTTCCAGCCGTGCATTTGAGCTGGCTATCTGGCGCGATGCAAATGTCACAGCCCAAACAAATGAACAAAGAGGTCTTGCAAGAAATTCTAATAATTCACTCTTTTCCTTAGAAATGCCATCTGAAAAAATAGTTAACAAATTATTTTTAAATAAACAAACAGCCATCCTAAACGTATTCGGTCAAAATTATGCAACTTTTTTCACTCCTCAATGGTTATTTTTTTCTGGCGATCCCATACTACGTCACTCAACTGGTACCAACGGCATGTTCTTCTGGTGGCTGGCTCCATTTATGATATTAGGTGCATTTAAATTTTTTAGTAAAAGTGGAACATGGGAAAAATGGTTAATAGGATCAATCATATTAATTTCCCCAATTCCAGCAGCCATTACATCAGACGGGGCAGGCTACTTATTAAGAGCCATTACTATGCTGCCATTTTTAACTTTTTTTGCAGCAATTGGAATTGTTTCATTTATAGGGAATTCCAAAAATAAAACCATTCGTATGAGTTACTGGGCAATTATTGGAATATTAATCTTTTTCTCCAGCTGGAACTTTTATTTCAAATACTTCCATGTCTATCCTGCAATGGCAGCTTCAAGTTTCGAAGATGGCTGGCGCGAGCTTGCTCTTTGGCAAAACCAACACACAGATCAACCTCTTTTGGTTATCAACCAAGGTTATTATGCAGATGAAACTTTTCGTTTCTACCAACAGCCGCCACTTAATCAATACACTCAATCAGCCGTTAACATCACCGAATTAGGTCAGACTAAATTCTACCAAACCGCCCCAAATCTCTATTTTGCCTGGCCTCATAATCCTCAAGATTTAGCTACCTTTATCCAGTCTCATCCCAACCTTTATATTGCTTATCCCAAAGACTATCTCAATCTATATCCCAAATACCAACCTCTAGCTCCCATAAATAAAACAATCATATCTGGTAAATTTATTAACTCAGTCTGGCAAATTAACCAAACAAACCCAAAAAACAATTAATAAAATTACAAAGTACTCGTCAAGTTATAAATCGGCATAATAATGGCAAACACCAAAAACGCCACTCCAACAGCTAATATAATCATGATTAGAGGTTCGATCGCACTAGTTAATCCTTTAACTTTCTGCTCACTCTCGCTCTCATAATAAGTAGCCACACGAGCCATAATTTCATCTACCTTACCCGTCTCTTCTCCTACTGATAACATCTGAGGCATCATGTTAGGAAACACATCCTGCTGGGCAAAGGCTTGCGAAAGAGTAGCCCCTTTCTCCACCAAACGGGTAGCTGAAGCAATTCCTTCTTGGTATAACAAACTTTTAGTTCCACTCGTAATCATCCCCAAAGCCTCAACAATAGGCACACCAGAAGCTACAAGTAATGACATAGTCCTAGCAATCTCCGTCATCTGCACCTGTTCATAAAGAGGTCCCACAATCGGGATAGCCAATCGCAATCGCTCAAATCTTCGCCTCATGTCAGGATTTTGTAATAACAACTTGCCACCAACACCCAACACTAACGCCATTGCCATCACCACATACCAATATGTTCTGGTAAACGCCGAAATCTTAAGTAACATCCTGGTTTGAATCGGTAACTGCGCATCTCCAAAACTCGCATACAAGTCACCAAGCTGTGGAATTACATAAACCACCACAATCACAGCAGCAGCCACCATAGCCACCATAATGATCGCAGGATATATCAAAGCTCCCGTAACTTTACCTCGGAATTCCCGTTGTTTCTCATAAGTATCAGCCAACCGCAAAAGAACTTTATCCAAAACTCCTGCCTTTTCACCAGCCCTAATCAAAGACACGTATACCGTATCAAAAATCTTTGGATAAGCCCCCAACGCCATCGAAAAAGATTGCCCACCCTCAACACTGCGCTTTACACCCCCAAGTACAGTTGCTAAATATCCCTTAGTCTGTGATTCAAGAATTCCTAGTGCTTCAACCAAAGTTAAACCGGCAGCAATCATTGTCGCTAACTGCCGCGTCAAATTCGTAACTGCAGCTCCACCCACATGACTTGAAAGACCTTCAATAAAATCTCCAAATCCCAATGCATCAGACGAACCGATCTTAACCACCACTAACTTTTGTTCACGTAACACGCTCACTGCTTGTTTATGATCCACTGCCTCCACCAAACCCACCACCGTTTGTCCTGCTTGATTTTTAGCCTTATACCTGTACGTATGCATATCAAACTAATTACTTTTTTCTATGGATCTGACGAATAAGCTCTTCTGGTCTAACAGCAAATGACTCCGCCATATCAGCTTCCACTACCTGCTGATTAACTAATCGAGCCAACGAATTTTCGAGTAATGACATTCCAATGTCTGAAGAAGTCATAATAATATTATCAATCATATGAGTCTTCCCTTCACGAATTGAAGTCTGCACCGCAGGATTATTAAGTAAAATCTCATAAGCCACCACTCGTCCCCCTCCAATAGCTGGTAATAATCTCTGTGAAAAAACTCCTGACATCACTGATGCCAACTGCATTCTAATTTGATTTTGTTGATGAGGAGGAAAAACTCCCACGATACGATCAATTGTCTGAGCAGCACTATTAGTATGCAAAGTAGCCAACACCAAATGCCCCGTCTCAGCAATCGTCAACGCCGACTCAATCGTCTCAAAATCCCGCATCTCCCCAATCAACACCACATTAGGATCCTCACGTAAAACACTTTTTAACGCTACCGACCAAGATAAAGTATCACTATGCAACTCACGTTGCGATATCAAACATTTATTTGGCGTATGTACATATTCAATCGGATCTTCAATTGTCACGATATGATCAGCGCGTGTCTGATTAACTTCATTTATAATTGCAGCTTGAGTAGTAGACTTTCCATGACCAGTTGGTCCTGTCACCAAAACCAACCCTTGCTTCAACTGCGCAAACCAATGACAAACCGCCGGCAAATTAAGCTCCTCAATTGTAGGAATTTTCATCGTCACCAACCGCAATGCAGCTGCTGGATTCCCCAGTTGAAAATAAGCATTTACCCGGAAACGAGCTAACTTTTCAAACTCAAACGAAAAATCCAAATCTCGATTACTCTCAAACAAATTTTTTTGTTCATCACTCATCAAAGACTCAATTTGATTCATCAAAACATCAGTCGTTAAGACATCAAAATTCACCAGTTGATGCAAATCCCCATCCACTCTCAATAACGGCCTCATCCCCACAGTCAAATGCAAATCACTCGCACTCTGTTTAATCGCAATCTCAAGTAACTCCTGGATATTCATTGCTTTGGCAGGCATATTATTCATTGTGACCAAAACCAACAATTATTGCAACTTGAAAAATTAAGTCTCTGCCACCCGCAATACTTCCTCAATTGTTGTTATTCCTTCAATTACCTTCAGATAACCATCTTGTTTCATGGTTATCATACCTTCACTTACTGCCTGCTTTTCGATCTCAGCAGAACTTTTGCGCTCCAAAATCATCTTCGCAATCTTATCAGTCACCGGTAACACCTCATAAATTCCCGTCCGCCCCAAATACCCTCCATTATTACACTCAGTGCATCCTTGACCCTTATACAGCTGACTCACACCTTCTTCAGGATAACTACTACCAAGAATATCTTTCATATTTTCGATCTCAGGCTCAAGTGGCACATATGGAGTTTTGCAAGAGTCGCAAATCTTCCTCACCACCCGCTGTGCCTCAATCGCAATCATTGTTGAAGCTAATAAGAAAGTCTCAGCTCCCATATCCATCAACCGTGGCAACGACCCAGCCGCACTATTTGTATGCAATGTTGATAACACCAAATGACCAGTTAAAGATGCTTGAATCGCCAACTCCGCAGTCTCACTATCTCGGATTTCTCCGACCATAATTATATTAGGATCTTGTCGTAAAAATGACCGTAATCCTGATGCAAACGTCAAACCAATTGCAGCATTTACCTGTACCTGATTTACTCCTGCCATCTGATACTCAACCGGATCTTCAAGCGTCATGATATTTACTTTAGCCGTGTTTAACTTAGTTAGGGCAGAGTAGAGAGTAGTAGTTTTACCCGAACCTGTTGGCCCTGTTACTAATATAATCCCATGAGGTTTTTCGATACTTCTTTCTAAATCCTCCAATGCTTTGCCTCTAAGCCCCAAATCTCCCAAACTGGAAGCTCCACCCGTTTTCCTTAGCAACCGCATAACTACTTTTTCTCCATTAACCGTCGGTAGAGTAGAGATCCGCAAATCAATTTCATTATCATCAGTTTTGAAGTTAAACCTTCCATCTTGAGGCAATCTTTTCTCATCAATTTTGAGATTAGATACAATCTTGATTCTCGAAACCAAAGCATCATGCACCGCATGCGGCAACACTAATCTTTCCTGCAAAATTCCATCAATCCGAAATCTTATCCTCGTCCGATCCTCCAATGGCTCAATATGTACATCAGACGCTCTCGACCCAATCGCATCCTTAAGTACCTGATTTACGATATTTGGAATCGGATCTTCCCTCAAAATCTTAGACTTAGTTGCCCCTGTCACTCCTTTCCTACCCATAATATCTTCATCCTTCAAAATCGCTCTTACATCTGAATTAACACTATCTTCATATCTTTCTTTTATTACCTTAAGTAAGGTATCCTCACTAGCCCAAAAAGTCTTCAAATGAGTTCGTGTTCTTTTTTCGATAAACTGGACCGTTTCCAAATTCAAAGGATCCGCCATCGCCACCGACAAATAATTATTCACTCGGTCATAACTAAACGCCAAAATCTTATATCTCTCTGCCAAGGGCTTTGAAATAAACGCCAGTGCTTCAGGTGAAACAGGTGTGGCATCTACCGCAATGGCAGGAATATTATTTAACTCGGACTTCAAACGTCCCAGGTCTTCTTTAGTAATAAACGCACTATCCACCAACAACTCCTCCACAGTCTGACCACTTGATATTTGTTTGTTCTTAACCTCATCAACTTGCACATCAGTTAATAGTTGCCGATCCAAAAGCGTATCCAATAGCGCACTTCCACCTGTTCCACCACCACTCCAACTATTTAGTCCCTTGCCTTGCCATAGCGGTACATTATTCAAATCAGCACTAGCACCAGAAGCGTTCATGATATATACCATTATTCAAGCGGATCACACCCCTGTCAAATAAATAGTTCAAAAAAAACTTTATGCATAGCCACATCATCATCCATCCAGATCTTGACCAAGGACTAACTCACAGTTTATCCCTAGCTCAACTTACTAACCCATCGCCAGACTTACAACTAATTTCTCCCGATAAACAACAATCTATTGGCATCGACCAAATCCGCCAATTAATCCCTTGGCTGTCTATCTCGCCACTTCAAGCCCCAACCAAATACGCTATTATTACTCACGGCCATCTTCTCACCCAAGAAGCCCAACAATCACTTCTCAAAACTCTCGAGGAACCTCCCGCCGATTCCGCCGTGATTCTCATTGCTTCCAGCACACACAACCTGCTGCCAACTATAATTTCTCGTTGCCAAATCCACAACTTCGTCCAAACCCAAAATATCAATCCAGATCAACTAATCCAAATTCTCCAAACTCAACCTCTTAATCGTTTTGCACTTACCAACCAATACAAAGACAAACCCTCAGCACTCAAATTTATCCACAACCTAATTGATCAAAGCCATCAATTACTCCAAACCAATCCATCATTTGCCACGATCGCCATCCGTTTATTACAAACCCAAAACCATCTCCAATCCAACGCCCACATCACTCTAACACTGGACTATCTATGGCTCGACCTTCCAGTAATTAAATAAAAAAAGAGGAGGGCATACCTGCCCTCCTCAAGTTGTAATACCTACAAAGATCAAGATTTTCTTGAGTCATTCAAGAAATCTTGATATGCAAAATTCAATCCTTCAATACGTCGTTTCCCCATATCAATTAAAACCCCAAGCGTTAAATCTTCATTTTCAAATTTAAAACGAAAGTCCTCAATTCCAGGATTATCTTTGATAATAATCTCAATTTGTTCGACAACATCACAAATCTGAGATTTACTCTTTAGCATTTTACTAGCAACAGGATGGCTCCCAAAGTCAAATGGTTTATTTTGAAGTGAGAGAGTTATTACTTGAATCAAGTCACTAGTCCCAAACCGCTCAATTCTTTGCCACTTGACCAATATTCCAGCAATAATTTGTGCGTAAGATTCTTCGGACATTTTCCTATCCTTTCTTCTATCAGGGTTAATTGTTAAACTGCTTTCTGCATATTATGCATTAACCCTATAATATCACATTCCTTAGCAGAACTAAACTTCCCTTGCCCCCAAACCCTAGACCTCGTATAATGACCAACGTATGCCAAAAAGTCACTACAACGCTGATGACATCCAAGTCCTTGAGGGATTGGAACCGGTTCGCAAAAGACCAGGAATGTATATCGGTTCTACCGACATCAGAGGATACCATGAGTTACTGCGCGAAATCGTAGATAACTCTGTAGACGAAGCTCTAGCCAACCGCGCACAAGACGTCTGGGTTTGTATCAACCCTGATGGTTCCGCCACAGTCATTGACAACGGAGCAGGAATCCCAATTGGCATGCACAAACTCGGCATATCAGCTCTAGAAGTAGCTATGACCAAACTCCACGCCGGCGGCAAATTCTCAGCCTCAGCTTACAAATTCTCCGGAGGACTTCACGGAGTTGGAGCTTCAGTCGTCAATGCATTATCCGATAATTGTCGAGTCGTCGTTAAACAAAACAAAACCTATTATTACCAAACCTACCAAAAAGGCACACCAACCTCATCTCTCATGACTGACGGTGCCAAATATATCAAAGAATGGTTCCCCCAACAGCACCAAATCATCTCCAAAATTTCTTCAGGCACATTTACTACCTTCTCTGTAGACCCAGTAATCTTCCCCGAGTGCAAGTTCGACGACGATCGCATTGTCAGTATGATGCGCGACCGTGCTTACCTGGTTGCCGGACTCAAACTCCACTTCATCGACATGCGCAATGGTCGGGAAATGAATTACTACTTTGAAGGTGGTATTCGCTCACTAGCTAAACACCTTTCACGCAATAAAGATCTATTAACTGATGTTATTTTCTTCAAATCCCAATCAGATACCGCTGAGATTGAAGTCGCCCTTCACTACACAGATACCTACATTGAAAATCTCAAAAGTTTCGTTAACTCCATCTACACCCCAGACGGAGGCACCCATGTTACCGGATTCCGTATTGCCCTCAATAAAGTCATCAACGATTACGCAAAAAAAACTGGTGCCATCAAAGATGACAATAGCCTAACTGCCGAAGATATCAAAGAAGGTCTAACCGCTGTTATCTATGTCAAAATGCCTTCAGACAATCTTCAATTTGAATCTCAAACCAAAACCAAACTCAATAACTCCGAAATTCAAGGCCTAGCCCAAACTACTACTCGAGAGGGATTAACCCAATACTTCGAAGAGCATCCCAAAGATGCCAAAGCCATCGTTGACAAAGTTACCTTGGCACTACGCGCCCGCCTTGCAGCCCGCGCCGCCAAAGAAGCAGTCATCCGCAAAGGCGCCCTCGAAGGGGCTAGCCTCCCAGGCAAACTCGCCGACTGCCAAGAGCGCGATCCTGCGAAATCCGAACTCTTCCTCGTCGAGGGAGATTCCGCCGGTGGTACCGCCAAGCAAGGCCGAGATCGCAAATTCCAAGCTATTCTTCCCCTAAGAGGTAAAGTGCTCAACACCGAACGTGCTCAATTGGATCGCATTATCAAATTCGAAGAACTCAAAAATCTTCTCGTTGCCATGGGCACAGGAGTAGGGGAGACCTTCGAACCTGAAAAGCTCCGCTACCATCGCATCGTTATAATGACTGATGCTGATGTTGACGGTCAGCATATTGCTACACTTTTGCTCACTTTTTTCTTCCGTCATGCTCAGGAGATTGTCGCGCGTGGCCATCTCTATCTAGCAATTCCCCCACTATTCAAAATCTCAATCGGCAAGAACACTACCTATGCCTACAGTGAAGAAGAACGCAATGATTTTATTAACAAACACAAAGCATCTTCAAGCAAACCCAATATCAGTCGCTACAAGGGATTAGGAGAAATGAACGCCGAACAACTCTGGGATACCACCATGAATCCTGAGCATCGCATCATGAAACAAATCACCATCGAAGACGCAGTCATGGCCGATACTGTTTTTTCAATGCTTATGGGCGACGAAGTTCCCCCGCGCAAACGCTTCATCCAAACACACGCCAAATCCGCCAACCTCGATATCTAAGAAATTTATCCCTTCTGTCCGTCATTCTGAACTCACTCTCCGTAATGATTATCAAATCAGTGATTCAAGATCCTTTCTTGATTATTTCCATAATCACACACTTTTCTTCCAGCTTTCCATAGCACATTTTGCACAAAAAAAAGGCTGGGGTAGTCAATCTGCTAACTAAGCAAATCAACCACTCCCAGCCCTTACACGCTACCTGAATGAAGCCTTCCGTTCTTGACGGATAACTTCAATCTCCAATTGTTTGCGGATCTCCTTCTCCAAATACTCGAACACCCAGCTTCCATGAGCCATAAGCTGGATTACTGCGTAAATCAATTCCAACTCAGCAAGTGCCTTTTCACGCAACTCGCCCTGAATCTCATCCGAAATTGAAGTAATTGTAACAATTTCCTCAACTTCAGAGATCAATTCAAGGCTTTGCTCACCACGATAAACTGCAATGAGCTTATTGCTCAGGTTCCGCAATTCTTTCAAGTTAGGTGACAAATACATCCACGTGTCCTCAAGCAGTTTATAAGCTTCAGTATAATCAGACTCCGTCGACGGACGGGGACGTGCTGTTGGCTCAGCAAACTCAGCGTAGATGTCAGCTTCCATGCGCATTTTTGCCAGTTCCACTGGCCCAAGATATGGTTCCTCCTCCAACGGCTTGGTCGGAATATTCAACTCACCATACTTGTTAAACTTGCTGTCCCTATCGGCAACAGGGTTTTGCTCATTGAGCAAATCTACCAGCATCCCCGACTCCAGAGTTCCATCGTCCTCAAGGCCAAGGATTTCGAATCCCTTAGCCCGCAGGACTTCTTTAGTCCCAGTTATCTTTGTACCAGTTCGCGCTGCGATGGCAGATCGCAATGCGTGCCATTGCCTTACCCCAACAACTTGCTTCTCAGTCGTAGGCATTTCTTCCTCTTCCTTTCGTTTTGCGTTGGCTTGCGCCAACAGTTGAAGATACTTACGAATACTATTAACAACCTCCTCTTTGGGCAAGGCTAGAAGCTTCTCAAATTCACCTTCCAACCTCTCAGCCGTTGCATTCCCGCGACAAAGCGGTTGCCCTAGAGCTTTAGCAAGAGCCCGATAACAATCTTTCTCTTCGAGAGTATAGATCATAGAAACATCAATGTTTCCCTTCCCTCGCCTTGAAAGATCATTCCCCAATCTTTCAACATACGGGTACTCCAAATACTTCAATCCGAGGTGCAAAGCCATATCCAATTTAAACAGATAAACCCAAATCCCCTGCATCACTGCTAAGAAACTCAAGTTATCCATTTCAATAAGATATGCTCCTTGTTTACTCGCATAAATTAGAGCATTCGGAATTTCATCTAACCATAGGGCAACCTGATTCACCATTTTAATTGCCGAATCAGGCAAGTCAAACTCAACTTGAACACCAACATGAAAGACCTTGTGCTTCCGATTCTTCATTGTCATCCTCCTTGAAAAACACTATTCAATTGGTAACGTGCAATACCCCGTAGTATACCAAAATATAGTTATAACTTCAAAACATGTATCGTGCAATAATCACGTTAATTATCACGCAAAAAAAAGAGGCTCAGTCGGAAATTAATCCGTCCGAGCCCCACTCAAGCTAATATGACCGATCGAACACGATCGGAACGTAATTCTTATAAGTTGGGATCGGACAAACCCCAATTCCAATATCATCCATTGAAATCATGTCCGTCCCTCCCCACGACCGAAAAACCAAAGCCATCGGCATCCCCATTACATACGGAGTTGACTCCAGCGACCACGTCCCATCCATAATATTGCTGGTGCTAATTGGGGTAGGAAACATCGGTACCCTTCCGCCACCCACTGTCTCCAAATAAATCTGAAAATAACGAGGGGTGGATACGGCATCTGTACGCATGTCCAGAACTAGCTTTGTCTCAAAAAGACTCCCATCTGCATATTCATCTAATGAAAGCCTTCCTTCAACGAAACCATCAACTGCGCTCCAACGGTAATTTCCTTCACGGACCTCACCCCTACCGATGGTTCCTTCAATTAATTGCCAATTCCCCAATTCGTAATTATCAGGGATCAAAATCTGATAACAATACGGTGAATCAACCATAGCAGGCTGATCCTGAGCTATTGCGGACTTTGATCCAATAACAAAAACAATAATACCCAACACCAATACCAGGGCAACCTTAGCAATCTTCACCTTAATCTCCTTCTTCTTGTAAATAATTTAACAGAGCAGAGAAGACCTCAACCCTGTAAAAATATTAGCCTGAGTTATCAATGTACTATTTATCCTCAAGCTATCTGTTAACGATTTGATAACAATAACTATAGGATATATACATTATACTCAAATTTACTTACTTGTCAATTTATACCACCCAAAAGTCAAGTCTTGAAAACACCTATATTTCAAGTTATAAACATATATATGTCAGAACTCTATCCCTCACTAGAATTGGAAAAGGATAAACTGCCTGAAACTCTTATCATTCCCGACCCCCTCCAAAAAGAAATATTATCTTCTACTTCGCAAATTCTATCAAACCTGCTTGAAAGAGACTCCCAAGGTCAATTCCGCCGCAAACCAGGCGCACCAAATGTCGTAACCATATTAAATCGCTCAGGCACTTTAGCTGCAGCAGGAGTTATAGACTTTTTCAAAAGAAACCAAATTGGAGATCCTAAGCTGGTAATTCTTGAAGGTATTGGCAGCGAAAGAACCCAAGATTGTGGAGATATATTTATTAAAGATGATATCCCCAGTAGTACACAAGAAGATTTGAACGTTTTCAAGGATAATTTTACAAAACAAACTCAGACTGAAAATCATCCATTAAACCAAGATCTTAAAAAATTAACCCAAGCTATTACAAATATAGATTCATCCCAAGGTGTCCGTATTGGTGTTATAGATGATTTCGCTGCCTTAGGCCAAACCACTAGAGTCATGATGCCAATTCTAATTCAATGTGCAGCTGAAAATTCTGGAAACAACTCGGATATAAACCCACCTTCAATGGATGACCTTATTCAGCATTATATAGACGACGAACCACACACCAATCGCAACAACCCACGCACGATTTCCCCAGGGACTGTTTCATATCATCCAGAGGAAGACATCTTGACTATTTTCCATAATCCAGACTGCGCACACTGGCAATGTCAAATCACACAAGCATCTTTTCCCACCGCCTCCCCCATAGAACTTGGATACCTTAACGCAGCACTCAAAGGTCCTGAAGATTCCCAGACTCCACGTCATGACATTGCAATACAATCTTCAATAGAACTTTTTGGTGGTAGATTTAATCCACTAGAACAAAATCCCCAAGTAACTCTAGCTCAAAGATATCCCAACTTCGAAGAATATGAATCCCAATTACCCCAAAAGCTATCCTCATCCATAGCTAAATTAACCCAAAGCTCAGAACAAGATATTATTAACTCAATGCAATTTAGACAATAAAAACCCGGCATGGCATCACGCCATACCGGGTTCAACTTCAGGCTCTACCCAGGTAACAAAGACGGAGGAATACATCCCGCCGGATTTGTCAAACACTTAAACGTTTCAATCAAATTACAAGGAACTTCCTTGTAACGTGACCAATCCGCAGCTTTGGGAATCTTACCATTGGGTGTAGGTTGCCGAACGTATTCCGGCAATCCCGATTCCGCGGATTTAAAAACTCCCCACCAAGCAGAAGGGTTCTTGTCATTAATCATCAAAATCGCCCCTCTGACTGTACTAGTCAGCTCTGGATTCCGCCCCAACCACTCTGCCCAGGAACCAATCCTGCGAAAATAGGTCAATACATCATACTTGACCATGGCCACAGTATAGACTGATTCTCCGGTACTAGCGCGGATTCCATCTTTCCGAATACCACACCAGTCGAAATCTCCACCGCCATTTCCACCCACAGCGGCATCTCCTAAGACATAATTCCAAAGGAGATTCCAAGCAGATTGCTTCAACGTCCAAAAAATCGTCCCTGGCTTTGCGCTATGCCCACTGCCCTTCATATCAGGAGTTCCCGGTGTTGGAGGATACCAAACCGTCTCTCCCTCCTCAGTAGAAACAGGTGGAAGTGGAGGGACAATTAAATCGTCCAAATATTGCAATGGTTCAATTCGTTGCTGTGTCTCCCAATCGGGAGAAAGTGCATCAGCTTCGAATATTCCCATTACATAAACTCCACCATAGTCAGATTTAAACAATACCAATGCAACGGCATTGGCAGCCTCACTCTGACTGGGGGATTCCAACAACCACAACGGAAGTTTATCGTACAAACTCACAGGATCAACCTTTGATTTGAGGATAGTTATCCCGCCCTCAATCATTTGATCCCCTACCAAATGCATCTGTGTCTCATCCTGAAGAACATACCCAGTCTGAGGCCCCAATACACCCATGGATGGATCAAACCACTCATCCACGATCCATGGATCTCCAAAGATCTCTACACTATCTTTGTATTGATAATTCTCCCAACTTTGGGAATCTACCAAATAAATAGTGTAGGCCACACTCCCGATAACCACAGCTCCAATCACTACCCAACCTACTGGTGTAATCGCAAATGCTCCCGAAGCTACAGCAACGGCAACCGCCGCTGCCATATCTACTTCAGAAGTTTGCACATCAGTGCCAATACAACGAAAATAATTATGGGTACTACTAATGGGAAATCGCTGTGCAGGATACTGACCATCGGAACACAAAGGCAATCCATTAAAACCAGATGCTGGATTCATCGCAAGTGGCAGAAAAATTCTCTTGCTCATGTGCGATTCAGGTACCGGAGTAAACCAAGTAACTTCTTGCGAATAACTCTCCAAACTCACACTTTGAGACAAGATGTTTGTTTGTGGTTTTTCGCAGATCCGAATCCTGACCTTGTCAAAACTGATTTTATCTGTAGAACTTGAAGAACGAAATACCAAATTCTTGGCATTTCGCATCGTTGTAACTACCGATACCTGATCAACCTGCCATACTCCATTTACCATTTTTAAAGTGGTAAATGGTTCAGGGTAAACAGGCAAACGCTTCCCCTCAGTATTCTCTATCTCTACCTGAAAATCTCGGCTCTGTTCTTGCTTGTCGGCACGAACATCCAAAATTATCTGATATGTCGCCAGTTCTGGAGCGCGAACCCCAAATGGCACAACTCCTTCTACATCTCCTGTCCATGCTTGCCAAGTATAATTACCAGACTGCGGAAACGCCCCAATTAACAACCAATTTCCTATCGGATAATTGTCAATAACTTCAAGTTCCTGACAACCATCGACGGACGCGACAGTAACATAAAACGGATCTTCCTGAGCCATAGCTCCTGCCGGCACAATCAAGGCCGACAATAGCATTACCACACTCAACATCCATTTCCAAGCCTTCATCACATCCTCCTTGCCCAATAGGGCGATAAAAAAATGAAGCAACCGATATTATCTCTATATTAAAAAGAGTAGAGAAGAACAGTCATGCTCTATTCTCTTCCTCTATATTTTTTGAGCCTGAGTTGTTAAAGTACATTCATCTTCAAGCCATCATAATTCTGTACTAGAAAAATGACTATCGGATAACCTATTATCAAACCAATTGTTTCAAACGTCAAGTACTAATTCACATTCAATATGAATAGGTTGTAACACATGCATTCTTCTGTCGTTGACATCTCCATGTAAGTGCATATAATTTCACCTATGTCACTCAAAAGTCTGTCTCCAGGCAAAAACCCTCCCCAAGAACTAACTGCGATTATAGAAATACCTCAAGGCAGTACCACCAAATACGAAGTAGATGAGGAGTCAGGTGTAATTTTTGTCGATAGATTTGCTTTTACAGCTTTCCAGTTTCCCTTCAATTATGGCTTTGTTCCTTCAACCTCAGCCAAAGACGGTGATCCTTTAGACATTATTGTTCTCAGCATGCATCCCGTTCATCCAGGTTGCGCCATTCGCGTCACTCCCATCGGATTACTCCAAATGGAAGATGAGGAGGGGATTGATCACAAAGTCATCGCCGTTCCTATGCCCAAAGTTGACCCTCTATACGGGAACTATCAATCAATTGACCAAGTTCCCACAATCCTCAAAGACCGTATCAAACATTTCTACGAGCATTACAAAGACTTAGAACCCGGTAAATGGATCAAAATCATGGGCTGGCAGGGTAGAGAAGAAGCCTTCAAAGAAATCACCAATTGTCTCAAATAAACCACACTCCATGTCTCAGCTTACTTTCGAACGCTGCGAAAAAATCTTTAGAAATCAAAGCTTCACTAATTATCTAATCCAAAGTCCATCCTTCCTCGAAATCGACATCGATCCTGCCATCTCTCAAGGAATTCTCGAAGGTACTTCTCTTGGCATTCAAGTTACCTCCAAGAACCCAAACACCAATAACGGCATCATAGCTGCCCAAAGAATCGCATCTACT
This sequence comes from uncultured Gammaproteobacteria bacterium, assembly GCA_964444295.1. Classification (GTDB taxonomy): domain Bacteria; phylum Patescibacteriota; class Microgenomatia; order CAYXHB01; family CAYXHB01; genus CAYXHB01. The sequence continues at coordinate 15,949 of CAYUGO010000005.1, forward strand.
TGGGGTCGAACTAATCTGCATATCAGCAGAACAGACCTGACATCAGATGCCCTAGGTTTCCAATATACTATTCATACGAACTTACCCGACTTTATAGATGAATTCTTCCAAGTAACACGCCCACCAGGTCCAATTAAATACGGCTTTCTCTCCCAAACAGACTAATTTGCCCATTTGTACCCAAAATATTTGACTTTTGAACCTATATCGTGGTACTTTTATGTCTGTCCTCCCAAAGGAGGTTTTATTTTGTTGATCAGTTCAATTAACTTCCAGCACATATGGCACAAGACACACCACCAACCCCAGAATCACCAGAAGACACACTTCTCACTACTCCTGATATAACTCATTCAAGTATCAACCACGAAAAGCTTATCTCTACTGCTTACGGCAAAATTCTCCAAGCCTCGATCACAGGAGAAATGCAACGTTTCTACCTCGACTATGCGATGTCCGTCATTGTTTCTCGTGCTCTTCCTGATATCCGTGACGGCCTCAAACCTGTTCATCGACGCATTCTCTTTGCCATGAAAGAAATGAATCTCGAACATCCAGCCCGTTACGTCAAAAGCGCCAAAGTCGTCGGAGAAGTCATGGGAAAATTCCATCCCCATGGCGATAGCGCTATTTATGAATCCATTGTCAGACTCGCTCAAGATTTCTCACTTCGATATCCATTGGTTGACGGCCAAGGAAACTTCGGGTCAGTCGACGGAGACAGCGCTGCTGCTATGCGTTATACCGAGTGTCGCCTAGCCAAAATTGCCTCCACGCTCGTCATGGATCTTGATAAAGCTACGGTTCCCATGTCATTCAACTTCGACAACACCCAACAAGAACCTGACGTCATGCCGTCACTACTTCCCAATCTTCTCCTCATGGGAGCAGAAGGTATCGCCGTAGGTATGGCCACCAAAATTCCACCTCATAATCTTACCGAAGTTTGTAACGGCATCCTTGCAACAATCAAAAAAAGCACCTCCACGCTCACCGAAATGACCTATCTTGGTACTGACGGTGAAGTTGACCCCTTTGCCAATATTCTCTCTGCCAAACCCACCGTCCCCTGGGAAACTCCAATTCCTAATCCCAAAGTAACATTCCACACCGATATAACTCTTGACGAATTAATCACTCACATTCCAGGTCCTGATTTCCCAACTTCAGGCTATATCTTCGACCAAAGTATCATTCGTAATGTCTATGCAACAGGCAAAGGCTCAATTCCTATGCGCGCCAAAACTGACACCGAAGAATCCAAAACTAACCGTACCAGTATTATCGTCAGCGAATTACCTTACCAAGTCAACAAAGCTACACTAGTAGCTAAAATCGCTGAATTAGTTAGAGATAAGAAAGTTGACGGCATCAGTGATTTACGTGACGAATCAGATCGCCAAGGTATCCGCGTCGTTATCGAACTTAAAAAAGACGCCAAACCCAAAGCCGTTCTCAACCAACTCTATAAACATACCCAACTCCAAACCAATTTCCCAGCCAACATCGTTGCCCTCGTAGACGGCACACCCCAAACCGTCTCGCTCAAACAAATCCTCACCGAATACATCAAACACCGCCAAGTTATTATTGTCCGCCGTTCTCAATTTGACCTCCGCAACGCCAGATACAGAGCTCACATCCTCGAAGGACTCAAAATTGCCCTTGATCACATTGACGAAATCATTAAAACCATCCGTGCTTCCAAAGATACCGATGAAGCCAAAAACAACTTAATGACCAAGTTTGGCTTATCAGAAATCCAATCTGTCGCTATTCTTGACATGCAACTTCGCAAACTCTCAGGTCTAGAGCGCAAAAAAATCGAAGACGAATATAACGAAATCATGGCCACAATCCGTCATCTTGAAGATCTCCTCATGCACCCTGAAAAAATAATCACCGTCATCTCAGACGAAGTCAAACAATTAATCAAAGATTTCGGCGACGAACGCCGCACCAAAATCGTTCCTCATCCACTAGGAGACTTCAATGAAGAAGACCTCGTCCCCCGCGAAAAAACCGTCATCGCTATCACCAACTCAGGCTACGTCAAACGTCTACAACCCCAAGCCTTCCGCCAACAAAAACGTGGTGGCAAAGGCGTTTCGGGCATGACCACCAAAGCCGAAGACGACATTGCTCACATTATCTCAGCCGAAACTCATGACCATATTCTGTTCTTCACGGACAAAGGTAGAGTATTCAAACTCAAAGTCTGGGAACTTCCCGAAGGATCTCGTACCTCCAAAGGCTCTAGTCTGGTCAATCTACTTAATATTGAAACCACCGAAACAGTTCAATCATTGCTCACACTAGACAATGAACAGTTCAAAAATAAATCCCAGTATGTCCTCCTCACCACTCGCAAAGGTACCGTCAAAAAAACCGCTCTCTCCGAATACGCCAATATTCGAGTCAACGGCTTAATTGCTATTAACCTCAAAGATGACGACAAACTAGTCCGCGCCTTAGCCACCCAAGGCAAAGACCATCTTCTCCTGGTCTCTTATAACGGCAAATCTATTCGCTTCTCCGAAGAAGACATCCGCGCCACCGGTCGTGACACCATGGGCGTTATTGGTATGAAACTCTCATCCCCTGATGACTACGTTGTAGGTTGCGAAGTTATCTCATCAGGCATGGAAAACCTTAATCCCAAGCCTACAATCCTCGTCGTCATGGAAAAGGGACTAGGCAAACAAACCATCATCACTCAATTCCCATTGCAGGGCAGAGGAGGCCAAGGAGTCAAAATAGCCAACGTCACCGCCAAAACTGGTCACATCGTCGCAGCCAGATTAGTCAACCAAGACTCACTTGAACTTTTGATTACCACCAGAGCTGCCCAAGTCATCAAACTCCCCATCAAAAACGTCCCTACACTCGGACGCGCCACCCAAGGCGTCATCCTTATGAGACCACGTGGAGAAGACATCGTCACCACAGCTGCTGTCCTCGAAGGTGAAGTAATCAATGATACCCAACTCGAACTCAATTAATCACTTCCACTAACTCACTTTCGGCATCCACTATCCCGCCATAATCACGCAAATAATAGCGCGGAGTAGCAGACTTCGTACATCAATACAACTAATAACATTTGACAGCCACAAACAACAAACCTATAATACGCATATCCTGACTAGGATTGATTCAACCAACATTGAATCATCGGTGGACTTTGACAAACCAAGGAGAAACAAAATGTCTTATATCCCTGACGAGCATGAAGTGATGGCAAGGCAATGTCTTATTGCTTTACGCAGCCCAGAAATCATTTTCCAGATCTTTGAAGTCTGGGAAGTTGAGTTTTGGAGACATCAAAGACTTTCGGAAAAACCAGTTGAAGCCTTTGGCACATCGCGAGCCGAAATCTTCAAACACTACATCCGATGGCATACCGCACAAGCTCACTATTTCGCGGAGCCACTGCGAGAGGACAATCCACTATATTTTTCAGAAAGAGGTGTCCAACATCTCCGTATTCATCTCAAGGCATCTCGATTAACCCTTGAGGATGTGGGGCTTTCAGAGGCTAAAATTCAATCTCTCAAGCTCCGCCATTACGAACATCTTGCTCTAATCACTTGGAGCCAGCTTTCACAGATCTCTAGAGATCTTCATGAATTCACACGACTCCTCATAAGACTTCAAGATTTCACTGCTAAAGCTCACAAAACTTTTGGTGAGCTAGGAATATCCGAAGAACAAATTAATCAGATCCGCTTCCATCAACTTTAGTTTCTCCCATTCTATCTCCACCAACCCCACGACTTCACATAGCCGTGGGGCTTTTTTTGCATAACTCACACGTATTTATCCCGCCATAATCACGCAAATAATAGCGCAGAGTAGAGGAGTCCGCCTCAAAAATCCTTGCCTTTACTATGAAACTGCTCATGCACGTTTTTCAATTGTCGATTAGTCACATGCGTATAAATCTGAGTAGTCGCAATATTTTTGTGACCTAATAATTCCTGCACACTTCTAAGATCAGCACCAGCAGTTAGTAGATCCGTCGCAAACGAATGTCTTATCACATGAGGAGTTATCGTAATAGGAATTTTTGCCTTCTTCGCATATGACTTTACAATTCGCTGCACACTTCGAGCCGTCAGCCTCCTAGCTTTTCCATACTCAGGATCATATTTTTTCATTTCTTCCTCCACAGACTCACTTTGAGCACTTCCACGGTAATTTATAAACAAAGGCTCCCATTCATCATCTCGAGTCACCAAATAACTCTCCAACCAGTGTGTCGCTTGCTCACTCAAAAACACCACCCGCACCCGACCACCTTTCCCCTTAACCCCGAACTCACGTCGTTCAATATTAATTTGATCCCGATCCAATCCCACCAACTCACTTACCCGTAATCCCGTGCTAAATAACATCTCCAAAATAACTTTATCTCGTAAACCCGATAGAGTAGAGGTAATAGGCATTTCTAACAATCGCTCTACTTCATCCATACTCATAAAATCAACTCTTCGATTCTTTGCCTTAGGCAAATCCAATTGATCCGGAGCCAACACCTTATGATCTGTCTTAATCAACCATCGCAAAAACGATCTCAACGCAATTACGTGATAACTCTGAGTTACTCCATCCAACACCCCGCCACCTTCCACAGGATAAGCCGCCAACCAAACTCTATACTTACGAATCAACGTTTGATCTATTTGCTCAACGTCAAAAGTCTCTTTGCCACTTACCTCAAAAATCCACTCAGCAAATCGTTCTAAATAATGTCGATAATTTCTTACTGTCAAAACCGAAACTTGCCGCTCAACCAATAAATAATCAAAAAAATCTCCCAACAATCCCTCTAGATTTCCATCAGGTAGCATCTTTTGATTGTGCGACATAATTTATTTGTATCACAAACCATTACCATATGTCATCATCGGTGATATTTAATAACCAAATTCATACCAATTTTGATAATTAAACAAACATCATAAATATTAAAATCAATTATATTTATTAATTAGAAACCTAACTAAGATAATTAATAAACAAATAACTAACCAATAGGTGATTAGAAAGACATTAAATAATAGACATCCCAAATCAACTAGTCAAAAATATTATTTTTGACCGTAGAATCCCCAGATATTACCAAATAAGGTACCCAAATTATATTTTTCCAAAATTAAAACGCCATAGAATATTCGTATAATATTCGTATTTATAAACATCACTAGATAACTCAAATAGTAGATAAATCAATTAAATTCAAACTAAAAATTTCTAACCCAAGACAAACTTTAGCTGCCAAATATTAACCAATTACCAATAATCGATCCTCCTCTCCAAAGTCTTACCTATGTCGCAAAAGTTATATTGTGCGACGTAGATTATTCACCTCCCCACCACCAGTAGAATAGACATAATTATTAATAATTCGAATATCACTCATACACAAGACGTTTTTCATTTTCAAAAACATAAAATAAACATAAATTAACGCTTTTTATCACTCCTCCCGGACATAGAAGTCACCATGTATTTAAACGATCAACATCACCCAAATATTTTCCGCATGCAAACCTATGCAACACCTAATTCTACTTTGATACACTAAAGTCCTATAATTATTATAGGTCATGAAACAAATGTCGTGAAAACTCCTCTATTCCACCATCCATCTAGCTTTTAATTGCTCAAACTTGTTTTCATATATTGATTCTCTTATGTCCTCCATTAGCCTCATCATAAATCGCAAATTATGAATTGTTGCCAATCGATGATAACTCAATTCAGCCGCCCAATATAAATGCTTAATATAACTCCGACTATAATTCGCACAAGCAAAACAATCACATGCCTTATCAATCGGACCACTATCCCCTACCCAATCACTACTTGCCACCGCCACCCTCCATTTATTTTTTATACTTCCTCCAGATTCCGGCCTAATTAACAGATGTCCCCGTCTGGCAATTCGAGTTGGATGAGCACAGTCAAACGTATCCACACCCTTACCCACTCCCTCAAAAATATCGTCTACTCCTCCAATTCCCAGTAAATGTCTTGGGCGTAAATCATCCAAATATGGCTTTATATAGCCCAAAACATCACTCATAATTCTTTTGGAAACCAATGCACCCCCGATTCCAATCCCATCGAAATTATTTTCGACCACAAACCGAGTTGATTCCTCCCGCAGATCCTGATGCTGACCTCCTTGAATAATTCCATACAAACCTTGTCCATATAAACCCTTTGATTTTCGCTCACTTTGTAACTTTGCAAAACTTGCTTGACTCCTCTTCTCCCAATCATGTGACCGATACATTGATTTTTTCGTGTATTCATAGTCATGAGTCGGCGAAGTGCATTCATCCATTGCAAATATCAAATCAGCTCCCAAAGCAGACTGAATCTCCATGCTTTTCTCTGCTGTCCAGCGATGCAAAGTTCCGTCCAAATGCGACATAAACGTTGCCCCTTCATCATCTATCTTGCAAAAAGATCTTCGATCAAGGATTGCCGTTTGGTCTTTGATATGTTCAATCTTTTTATTCAAAGACATTTCCTCACGCGAATCATCAGCAAACAAATCAATCACCTTCCCAATTCCCTGTTCCATCGCAATCCCTAGCGAAAAAACCTGAAAACCCCCGCTATCAGTAAAAATTGGCTTATCATAGGACATAAATTTATGCAATCCTCCCAAAGACTCAATTACCCCATGACCAGGACGCAAATATAAATGATAAGTGTTAGCTAACACACAATTAGCTCCTAAATTATCCAAATCTTCACTTACTAGACTTTTAACAGTTCCTTGAGTTCCCACTGGCACAAATGCAGGTGTAGAAATCACACCATGATCCGTTTCAATCTCTCCGACACGAGCGCCTCCTTGATTAGCCAATACTTTAAATTTCATACTTTTTTCCTAAGTCAAAAACGCCCAATAATAAATCCCCACCACAGTGCACACAAAACAACCCAATCCTACATATTCCCAGACAGTCCGCACAAAAAGTCTCCTAATCAACCAATGCTGACAAATTCCCAACAATACGTATAACCACACCGTCATCAACACCGAAATTACTCCCACACTCATATCCCAAAACGACAACACCGCCACCAACTGCATCAAGGCCCACGTCAACACAAAGGTTACATAACTTAACGACTTTGTTATTCTTTCTCCCAAAATTACCGACCACAAACTTTGCAAAATCAACGGAAAACTTACCAACCCTACATATAGGAAATTATAATAATAAGGTAGCCGAAAAGACAAAATTGCATAATACAAGAAAAAAGCACTCACCAAAGTCAACAAATACCCAGCTACAGACGCTGCTCTAACTAATGGAATTGTCCTAATTGCACTCACCGCAAATATGTTTTCTGTTAACAGTAACAAATAAACAGCAAACCCATACGCACTCCAAAAAACTACTCGTAATATCCACCCGATCCACAATCCCACATCTACACCCCAGAACCAGTTTCCGATTCCTGGCACAACCTCAGGCAACAAAAACGTAAACATAGCAGCTCCCAACATCAACATCAACGGCAAAATCAATGTCATGATCCGCGACAATCCCACCCAAACATCTTTCATTGACCAAGCTGTCAGGATCGGTGCCAAAATCGTCGAAACTCCAATTATTCCGTATCTCCATCGCAAGTTATCTATCAAGTTTACCCACACCAACATAAAAGTTAAGACAAACCCCGTCACCACAGATCTTTGCCTCTTAGACATATCCAGAATCTACATTTATATAAACCTGTTGCACATCGTCATTTTCTTCCAAATGCTCCACGAATTCCCCTAACTTTTCTATCATTTCTTCATCAATATCTACTGGTTGTTTGGGCTTCATCACTAATCCCGCCTCACTAACCTTATAATTCATCCCTTCCAACTGATCTTGAACTTGTTTAAGCTCTTTTGCATCAGTAAAAACCAAAGTTTGATCTTCACCATTCTCTATATCCACAACTCCCTCAACATCCATTAACTCCAATTGCTTCTCCTCAGTCAATTTTTGCTCCAAAGCTAACCTTCCAACATGATCAAACATATATCCCACGGCACCTACTTGAGCCAAGTTTCCACCTCTTTTATCAAATGTATGCTTTAAATCCTGATAGGTCCTTACCGGATTATCACTTACCGTTTCCACCATAACCGCGATACCACCTGGTCCATAACCCTCATACATTCCATATTCCATCGAATGTTCTCCACCCTTACCAGTTCCCAAATCAATCGCCCGATCAATATTAGATTTGGGCATATTGCTTTGCTTTGCTTTCTCTACTGCTAACCTCAATTTATAATTCATGTCAGGATCTCCAATTCCCCCACTTTCTTTTACAGCCACAGTAATAAACCTAGCCAGCTTAGTAAAAACATTTGCTCGCTTTTGATCAGTAATCCCTTTTTGACGCTTAATTTGTGACCATTTACTATGTCCTGACATATCAAAAACTAATTATACTCTACAGGAACTTAAAAAAAACTCCAACCATTGACAAACATCCCCTAAAAATGGTTATATCTCATTTAACTATTTTTTG
>CAYUGO010000006.1:0-23973 GCA_964444295.1 uncultured Gammaproteobacteria bacterium
GAGAAATCCATAACTAAATTATCCCCAGCTTCATGTAAAGCCTTTTTAATTTATCAACCTGGATTTGCATATCATAATTTTTCTTGGCAAACTCTCGTCCGTTTTCCCCTAGTTTATTAATCAATCTTGAATTAGAAGTTAGATTAACAATCGCTTCAGCCAAAGACAATGCGTTTTGCGTGGCTACCTTGCATCCCGTTACACCATTCACTACTGTTTCTGGTATCTTCTTATCCCCAAAACTAATAACTGGTACTCCCAGATATGCAGCTTCCGCATTTACCATCTCAAGTGGAGCGGCCACCGTTGTAGTATTAATTAATATTGACCAGTTTGAAATACTTTTGTAATTATCTTGGGTTCCACAAAACTTAACTAAATGCGCAATTCCTCGATGGAAGGTCATATTTTGTAAGCGGTTTTTCTCTGGACCATCACCTACAATTTCCAATTGCCAATTATTTTTTAGCTGTTTGTTAGCCAGTCCAAACGCTTCTATCAAAAGATCAACACCTTTTTCATTTACCAAACGGCCTAAGAAACCAATAGTATTTTTTTGTTTAATTTTTTTAATCTTTGAAGGTGGATATTGAATCCCAGGATTAACTTCTACAGCTTTTATACCACGTTTAGCGACATGTTTTTTGTAGTACTTCGAATTGACAATTACCCCATCTGCATTTTTCAAAACCGGCCAATAGATTAAATTATGTAAATAAATTTTGATTTTTTCAGGTATCCATTGGGCTCTATGTTTAAGTAAATAAATATACGAAGCTCTAATTTCAATTACACTAGGAATTCGAAATAGATTTCCCAAAATTACAGCAGCCGGTCCTGACCAGAGTGGACTTTCGGCTTCGATCACCACAGGTTTTAATTTCCAACTCCAATATATTCCCCAAATAAATAACCCTAAACCCGAAAAGTAATATGGCCAACGGGGCAAAAAATGAATAAAGATTTTTTTCTCAAGCTTAGTTTGTATTTGATTTATTTTGCCTGGTTTAACCACATATTTACCTTTACGGGTAAGTACGTGGACCTCATCAATTTCAGGAATAGCACTTCTCAATCTCAATTCTTTACCTGAGACAGTCCCCTTGGTAAATTGTGCAGGAAGCGGATTCTCATTTAGAAACAACACTCGATTCATTAGTGCATCTTACCAAATAAATACTCAATTCTATTAACAAAACATACCCAAATTTTTACTATTTTTTATTAAACATCAACTCTAGATACAACTTAACTGTGTCATCCACCATACGTTTACGGGTAAATGATTTAGCAAACTTTTTAGCTCGTGCCACTTGTTTGTTATCCCGATGTTCCGCTTGTTTCATAATTGCTTTAGCTAAAGCTCGCCCGTCACTTGGAGGAATCAGCGTAGCAACTTTTTCTTTTTTTAACCACGAAGCAGACCCAATTACATTTGTTGTAACCACTGGAGTATTGCATGCCATTGCTTCAATCAAGACTAATCCAAATCCTTCACTTGATGAAGTTGATGGCAGTACAAATACATCGCTTCCTATCATGTAGTCGCGTATTGTTTCATCATTCACAAAACCAGCAAATGTCACCTGAGTATCAACTCCAAGTTCTTTGGCTTGTGTCTCATATTGTTTTCGCATATCTCCGTCTCCAATTATCACAATTTGATATTCTTTGGGCAACTGAGTCGCAGCCTTAAGTAAATAGTCCACTCCTTTATAGTAATGATGCTTATCAAGTTTGCCTGCAAATAATACAGTAGGTCTGTCTTCGGAGAGTTTGAGTTTTTTCCTCGCATCTTTGGGACGAAGTTTAATATCATCCGCAAAATGTTTTGCTAACATCATCGGAATCATTTTAACCGTAACCCATGGCCACCAAGATTGAACCATATTTTGGTTATAAGGCCCAGTTGTAATCACAGCATCAAAAGCTCGACCAGATACGAAAGTCTCGCCCATTCCTGCCAATTGCATCAGTTTATTATCGGGATTAAGGGGAGCTTGGAAAGTTAAGACAGTCGGCGTCGCATAGTTATGCTTAAGAACTCCTGCAGTTAACATTATCGGTAATCCTGATCCTGATGCATGAAACACATCAGGTTTGATCCCGATCGTGTTATGGATCCATTCCCATGAAGGTAGGGGTTTGCCCATCACGGTTCCCACCGGCACAATCTGTAAATTATAAGGAGTCTTAACTCCAGATTTAGCAAATGCAGTTAAATAAGTTACTTCATGACCTGCCTCATGTAATCCTAATGCCAAATTATGGAAATAATGTTCATTGCCGCCATAATACTCAGATATATGGTATACCGAAGCCAAAACTATCCGCAGTTGCTTTTGCATAAGTTCATAGTATACCGCTAAATAGTAGAACTACAATTTAATCAAGACCAAATATACAAATAATTGCCACAATGCTAGCATTAAACAAATGATTAAGATTTCTTCAAATTGGATATTTCGTATAGCAATTTTGCTCATAGTATTTGGTTTATTTCTTTACCCCCTATCGGATGCCGACCTAGGATGGCACCTAAAATATGGAGAGTATTTCCTCAATAACCACCAGATTCTCAAAACAAACACTTTTTCCTATACATTGGCAGATTACCAGTGGGTTAATCATTCCTGGATGTATGATATTGTGGTCGCTTTGATTAATCAAATTGGGAAATTTCAATTAATTTCAATATTTGGCGCATTATTAGTCGGATTTAGTTTTGTCATTATTCTCCAGCCAACATTTTATTCATTATTACTTCTGCCCATTGGCTGGTATCTTGCGTCACCGCTACTCTCTACAGGACTCAAGAGCCACTATGTTAGTTTATTATTATTTACGCTTACTATAAGAATTATTAGTTCCAAACAAATCAAATATCTTTATTTTCTTCCGTTTATATTCCTTCTCTGGGCTAATTTTCATGGACAGTTTCTTTTTGGTTTTGGAATTGTTTTGATTTATTTTATTGTAAATTTTTTTAAAAACAAAAAAATTCCCAAACGATCAGCTTTTATTTTATTTATTAGTTTTATAGTTACATTTATTAATCCCTGGGGATATAAACTTCATCTCGATGTAATAAGCTATATCGGGAATCCTTTGCTACAAGGGGTGACTGAGTGGCAACCGTGGCCATGGGGATTGCGGACTTTTATCTTATATTTTTTATTAATTTCCTCAACATGGTTTTTATATAAAGATCGAAAAAACAGACCTGCAGATTTAGTAATAATTCTAGTTCTAAGTGTCTTAGCACTGACCTCTCGTCGTATGATTCCTTATGCAGTAATTTTCGCCCTGCCGATAATTTCAAATTATTTCGCCAATCTATTTCGTTTCAAATACGCCCAATCACCAGCCATTATTTTCTCTACCTTAATTGTATCAACACTAACCCTAGTGCATGGATTGTCGCAAATTACTAATCAAAACTGGCAAACATACTGTGCTAGCGAAATTCATTGTTCAACCGAAGTTGTTGATTACATGGTTCAAAACCAGATTAGAGGCAAATTATTCAATGCTTATCGGCTGGGAGGTCATTTGATTTATCAATACCCACAGACACCAGTGTTTATTGACGGACGCATGACCCTTTGGCAATTTCAAGATTTGATTCCTTTTCGCGATTATCAGACCATGATTTATAGTCTGCCTGATTCACGGCAATTGTTTCATTCATATAACTTCGATTATGCTTTGATTAATCACGAATATCCTTTGACTCGTAACTTAATTGAAGTAGAGAATTGGCCAATTATTTATCAAGATAAATTTGTAGTTTTACTTCGAAATCCCGCGGTCAAGTCATAAACCTATTATGTTTCAATATATAAAACTACCGAAGATCTTTTGGCTTATTCTTCTAATTATTAATCTCAAGTTATAAACCTATTATGCTTCAATATATAAAACTACCGAAGATCTTTTGGCTCATTTTTCTAATTATTAATCTCAAGTCATAAACCTATTATGTTTCAATATATAAAACTACCGAAGATCTTTTGGCTTATTTTTCTAATTATTAATCTTATTGCGCGTGGACCAGATTTATACGTTTTTCTAACTACTCAATCAGGCTTAGAATTTTCCGGTCATGCTTCGTGGCTGGATGGCATTGACATGCCCGTGTATGTTTCGGCTTTACGCCAGGGATTAAGTGGCAACTTGCTTTATCTAAACCAGTACGATTTCCAATCGAGTACACGCTTGCCAGTCTATTTGTTCTACACTTTATCAGGCTTTGTATTCCAATGGTTACCTATTTCTCCATGGCTTTTATTCCATTTGCTGGGGATTGTTACTTCATTTTTGCTACTACTTATCAACTACTGGATCGTTAGGATTTTTAATCCTCGATTTGCCAAATCATCTTTCACGTTAATCACATTGGGCAGCGGAGTAGGCTGGTTATTTTTCTATGCATTCCATTTACAATTGCCGGACTTCACACTTCCCCACGTCACTCTTTATAGTGCTTGGAGGACCCCCCATGATGGATTGAGCTTGGCTGCATTTTTACTTACTATTAGCGCTTATTACAGATTTCAGCTAACTCGTCGCAATCTCTTCCTTTGGCTCACTACCTGCGGATTTCTCGTCACCAGCCTAATTCATGGTTTTATGATAATTCCCATGCTTGCTATCACATCAGCATATCAATTGTTCCAAATCCTCCAACGCAAATCTTCTGTTTATCAATTATTACCATTCGTTTCATTTGCAGTAATCTCCATATTCGTCTATTACTTCATTGCTTACCCGGTTAATCACTCGCCCAGCACCCAGGGCCTTATTCTAGCTCCTCACTTATCTCCACCTGTTTGGTATTTTTTACTAACTTTTGGTTTATTAATTCCATTTGTATTCTTATCCATCAAACGCCGAACTTCTAATTTCCTCACCATTTGGCTTTTGACTCAAACAATTATTATTTATTTCCCGCTTGATTATCAGCGCCTTATGGTTAGAGGTTTATGGATTCCATTTGCCCTTCTTGCTACTCGCGCACTTGCTAGTATTTCCTCTCGCTATCAATTTGCACTAATTGTAATCTCCCTAGCAGGCATGATTGCCATTCCTTCTCAGATTATCATTCGCCCCAGCCCATTATCATTTTATTCAGATCGGTTTGACAGTTATTTACAATTTCTCCAAACCCAACCGCCTACTACGGTCCTAAGTGCTGTCCAAGCAGCCAATCTTGTTCCTGCTTTTACGAACCATCATGTTGTAGTAGGACATCCGTACTTAAGTCCAAATGCACAAGCGGAAATTGCTAAACTGCAGTTATTTTATTCAAATCAACTTAAATCTTCAGAAGCTTCGCAGTATTTATCATCACATCGAATTTCTCTAATTTATTATGGAACCGAAGAAGCCGTCATTGCCAATTATCAGTCTCTCGGTTACTAATTTCTACAACCCATCTGGCAGTCCGAGGGGGCAATCCTGTATCTTGTAAATATAAATGGCCAAGATTAACGAAATTAAGGAGCAAAAAACCGTCGTCAAATCTGTTGGAGATTTTGCTAACAGCTTACAACAAATCTCAGCTTCACGTATGGCAGCTTTACGTAAGACCGTACTTAAGAGCCGTAGGTTCGTCGACGAAACAACTGCAATCCTGCGTGAACTGCGCATTGAACAACGTCGAGCACGTCAGCAAGAACTCCAAAAAGTAATTCGCAATTACAAAATGTCGACTAACAAACACGCAATCATTGTTATCACCTCTAACCAAGGTCTCTGTGGGTCGTATAACAGCGAGATTTTCAAAAAACTCGACGTCATAGTGCCTCAAAACAAAGAAGCAGATTACTTCGTCCTTGGCACCAAGGGTCAGGAGTATTTTCGTAGACTGGTACGCAAATACGGCGTCAAGTTTTATCCCTATAACATCCCTGAGTTCCTAGAAATCAAACACCTTCAATCACTGATTCGCATGTTTCCTCGATATGACAAAATTAATTTGGTTTATTCCAAATACATTAATCCAATAGTTCGAGAAATAATTTTTGAAGAACTGACCGTCCCCGAAAACGCCACCGAACAGTCAGCTGATCTTAATGCCAAAACCAAATTCATCTTTGAACCCGCAATTGAAACTCTAATTGATAATGTTTCGGGCAAACTGCGTTATGCGCTTTTTCGTCAGCAAATTCTTGAATCCAAACTTGCCCTTTATGCCTCGCAAATGATTGCCATGCAAACTGCTACTGATAATGCCAAAGATTTGCTCAAAGACTTGCAGTTGCAGTACAACAAGGAGCGTCGCAAACTGATTGACAAAAAAATCCAAGAAGTTCAAGCAGGTAGAGCTTTGTGGGCAGATGCTGATTAGTATCTTATTTTATGATCTTTCTTGTATGCTTAATATAAATATATGAGTGCCAAGCCGCCCAAACCCCAAGCTCCTCAACAGCAATTTACAAAAACTCTTGATCAAACCAAGATTGATCCCAGTGATACTCTTGCTCCAACAACTTCAGCCACGGCAGGAGTCGGCAGGATAGTAGCTCTGCGTGGTGCTGTTGTTGATGTTCATTTCCCCTTAAGCTTGCCAGATATTTACAATGCTCTTGAAGTCCAAAACGAAGAAAAACTTAAGTTAGAAGTTTTCGAGCATCTGCCTAATAGTACGGTTAGATGCTTATCCATGTTGCCCACAGCCGGGTTAATGATTGGTTTGCAAGTCCAAGACACAGGAGATTCATTGCGTGTCCCAGTAGGTCAAGAGATGTTTGGTCGTACTATTAATGTTTTTGGCACGCCGATTGATGATCTGGGACCAATTGCAACCACAGACTCATTACCAATTCACGCCAGTAGTCCAGATTTCCAAAGCGTTAATCCGGGTACCGACATTATCGAGACAGGTATCAAAGCTCTTGATTTCATCACCCCATTTATTAAAGGAGGCAAAATTGGCTTTTTCGGTGGCGCAGGAGTCGGCAAAACTCAACTAGTTACCGAAATTATTCACAATACGACTATGCAACATGGCACAAAATCCGTTTTTGCTGGAGTTGGTGAGCGCACCCGTGAAGGCACAGATCTTTGGCTCACTCTCAAAGATACTAAGGTGCTCCAAAACGTTGCTCTAGTTTTTGGTCAGATGAACGAATATCCCGCCATGCGTTTCCGCACTCCGCTAACCGCAGTTACTCTAGCTGAGTACATCCGCGATGTCACAGGCCGTGAAGTTCTACTCTTTATCGATAATATTTTTCGTTTCATCCAAGCCGGTGCAGAAATTTCCACAGTTCTTGGGCGGATTCCATCAGAAACAGGTTATCAATCTACCATGGCTTCAGAACTGGGAGAGATCCAAGAGCGAATTGTATCAACCCCCAAAGGCTCGATTACATCTGTCCAAGCAGTCTATGTCCCGGCCGATGATTTCTCTGACCCTGCTGTTCAAGCTATTTTTGCACATTTAGATTCAGTTGTAGTTCTTGATCGCAAGATCGCCACCCAAAAAATTTACCCAGCTATGGATGTACTTAACTCTAGCTCTTCTGCTGATCCTGAAGTTCTAGGTACCGAGCACTCCAAAGCACTCAAAAGTACACTTAAGGTTCTCGAGCGCTATCGCTCACTCCAAAACATCATTGCCATTCTTGGAGAAGGTGAGCTGTCTGAAGTTGAGAAAATCACCGTCTCTCGTGCCAAGAAGATAATCAAGTTCTTCTCCCAACCTTTTTACACTTCTGAGCAATTTACCAACGTCCCGGGGGTTTACATTAAACGTGAAGATACAGTCAAAGGCATCCAAGCCATCCTTTCAGGAAAATATGACGATTTAACTGATGACCCATTTTATATGATTGGTAATGTAGAAGACGCGGAGAAAAAAGCTACTGCCAAATAAATTATCTTTTTCTATGGCTTCATCTCTCCAATTAGTAATTACCACTCCCGATGATACAGTTTTTGAAGGGGACGTCGAGCGTGTCATGGCCCCAGGAACTCAAGGCGAAATTGCCATTTTGCCCGATCACACCCCGTTTTACACCCAACTTACCAAGGGTGAGGTCGAGATCTATGCCCAAGGTGATATTGAGAAAATTCCTATCGACGGTGGCATCATCCGAGCCTCACAAAACCAAGTAACTATCATTGTGGGATTTGATGAAGATACGGAAACTAAGCAAAAATAACCCACTTGATGCTTGACATCTATGCAAAAGTATCCTTACTATGAATTCTAGGTGAGGAATTATTTATAAAAGTTCCTCATATCCCGAAGGGAGGTGAAAACATGCAAACTGCTCGCAAATTTCTAAGTTTAGTCCTATCACTAGGACTGATCGTACATGTTTTCACACTAGGATTGTTTTTTGCAGTTCGACCAGTCGACGCTGCATATCTTGCTGGTGCCAAAGACACACTTTCAGACCCTCGTGTAGGTACTTCTAGTACACATACATTCCAATTTACAGTTCCTTCTGCCACAGTTGTTAAAGAAGTCCGTTTTCAATTTGCTACTACCGCAACTGGTAGTGCCAAACCAACCGGTTTGAATTTAGCTAGCGCAACTTTAGGAACCTTAGTAAACATGGATGCAGGTTGGACTATTAATACAACAAATGCTGCATCAGGTTTAATTACAGTTCAGCATACAGTTACTGGTCAGAATCTTAGTAACGCCGTCGTTACTATTCCTTTCCAGTCTATTACCAACAGCGGTATCGCTGACTGTGACGTAGAAGGTTCATCAGATACTTGTTATGTCCGTATCCAAACGGCAAGCGTTCCAGGATCTTGGGACACTAACGTAGTTGATGCTACCACTACAACATACACTGTGATTCAAGCTGTTACTGTTAGTGCTACTGTCGACCCGACATTCACATTTGTGATTAGTCCCGTCGGAGCCAGTACTGCAATCGGTGGAGTCACTACTACAGTTGCCTCAACAGTCACAACCTTACCTTTTGGTAACTTGACTGCAGGTACACCTAAGTATGCTGCTCATAGACTCAATGTCACGACTAACGCCAACTCTGGTTACACCGTGACTATGCGCATGGAAGCACAAATGGCTGGTACCTACGCAGGTAACAACATTGATCCATACGCAGCTCCTAGCACAACTTGGGCGACCCCAACTGCTTGGACCGAACCAACAGGTGCTACACCTAATACTGACACAGGTTGGATCGGTGCTTATTCGACAGATGCTGACCTAACTCAATTCGTAACTCCAGCGACCTTTGGTCCTGTTAACGCTACGAATAATAAAGTAATGGAAAGCGCTGCTTCAGATAACGGTATAACTGCTGTCCACGTAGCTTACGCAATTGAAGCTAACGTTTATCAGCCAGCTGACGTTTATACAGGTACCCTCGTGTACACGGCTACTCCAACTTACTAATCTAAGTTGTGATTAACCACAAAAAGCACGCTCGATAGCGTGCTTTTTTGTTGGTAAAACAAATCTCCCCTCAATCAGATTTTTCTTACCCACTTATTAAGTTGCGTTAGTCTCTTTTCATTTCAAGACAATCTTTGCGTTTACCACTTTCAATGCACTTTCACTTTTCCTAATAAAAATAACGATTTCTTAGACTTGAATTATTTTTAGTTTGTTTAAACAACTAATTTTCTACTAATTTATTCCGCAAATCATAAACCTCTCGAGCCCTCTCATAAATATATGTATCGATCCCCTTAACCACAAACCAATCAAATTGCTCAGTTGCAATAATTTCTTCCATACTATCTAGCTTAACCAATTTGCCTAGGTTTTTAATTGCCTCATCCATAACTTGGATACAGGCAAGCAGCTGATCGTGTCTAATTGTTAGAGCCGTATAGTAATCTTGATCATCATTACCAGTTGCTAACTCTGCAGCTTTGGAAGCTATCGAAAACTCCATCCGCTCAGCACTTTCACAATGTTCAGCATTCCATCCTCGGATAGTATCAGCCAAAGCCATAATCTGATCTAAACCTTTTTGCCAACTCTTGCTCTTGGGGTCTTTATCATGACTGGCAATGTAATCTGCTAGGCGATTCCAGTTATGTAAATAAGCCGTACCATGCAGCCAGTAAGTCACCCAAGCCAGCTGAGAAGTTAATTTTTCTTTAACAAATATTCGCAGTTTTTCTTTATCAATTTTGTGATCATTATCTACGAATTGATTGACTATATGGGCAGTGTCATTCATATTAAAATACTGTTGGATACGTTCTAATTAGTGTACAGTTGTATTATCATGATAGTCAGAAAAGGGGCCTTAATACCAGTCACCAAATATTTTTTAATTTGCTTATTTGTTTTCGTATCCTTTTTTTTTCTATCAATTAATTTCTCCCGCTCCACATATGCGGCCCTCGATCATTTTACCTTTGATGACTTCACGTCAGGTACCAAATACGCCGGTGTTCCCTTTTATATAACCATCTATGCGCGCGATGCCAGTAACCAGATAGAAGTTAATTACTCAGGCAATGCCTCTCTTTCGGATAATACTGGTTCTATCGTCCCCAGCAGCACAGGTAGTTTCCAGTCAGGTATTTGGCGAGGCACGGTTTATATCCCTCAAGCCACGACAAATACTGCGATAGTTGTATCTTCCGGTTCAGTAGTGGCTACATCCTCATCATTCACCGTCCAAGCTGATAGCCGAATTAAATTCCTCACCATCACCGCAGGTAATAACCAAAACGCTCTCGTTAATACTACTCTGACAACCCCGCTTACAGTTAGAGTTGTCGATCCGTATGGTAATCCCCTAAATAATGTTGGTGTGAATTGGGCAATTACCAGTTATCCCCCGGGAGCCACATCCCAACAGCTTAATTTGCTCGCTAGCAACTCCAATATCTCAGGTTATGCCTCAACGAGTTTAACCTTAGGTCGTAAAAAAGGCACATATATTGTTACAGCTACACTAGCCAGTGGAATTACCAATGCTGCAACTTTTTACGAGACAGCCAATCCTGCAAGCTTAGTTTCACTTTCTATCTTGCCGATCTGGGCTACAGTGCCGATTGCCAATTATTTCCCATTCAGCGTGGTCGGTTACGATATGTACTATAACGAAGTTATCGTCCCTTCACCCACTTGGAGTGTAGTAAACGGTGGCGGTACCATTGACTCAACGGGGATATTTTTTGCAGGCACAACAGCCAATACTTTCCTAAATACCGTAAGAGCTCAGTCTGGAAGTGTCGGATCAACCGCTTCAGTTACAGTTATCGAGACTGGTGGAGTAGGCTCATGGGCTGGTACTCCGACTCCTTCTCCAACCCTTGCTCCAACTAATACCCCCACTCCAACGCCACAACCAACCAGTACTCCAACTCCTACATTGGCTATTAGCCCAACTCCTGCTGCTGGTGTTCTCAATTCTGTCAATATCGATCCTGAGATTATTGCAGCTTTGCGTGGAGCGACTATTCCGATTACAGCCCAGGGAGTTGATATCTTTGGCAATCCCGTAACTGGGGTTAATTATCAATTTGAAGTCACCGGAGATCTAGGAGTCTTAAGCCAAGCTGCAGGTAATACCGTTCTTCTTACGGCCTCAGACAACGGGGTGGGGACTGTAACGATTACTGCTAACCAGGGTAATGTCGCCAAAACGGCCCGAATTGTCGGAAGTGTCGGTACGGGTCTAAATAGGCGATTGGTAATTGAAGACATCCAGAGTCCCCAAACGGTCGGCCAACCTTTCCTTATCTCCATCGCTGCCAAAAACTCACTTAACGAGCAAGTTACAGATTATACGGGTCCTATCGCCCTAAGTGATACAACCGGCACACTTAATCCTGCAGTAGCCAGTCCATCTGCTGAGGGACTCTGGTATGTCCAAGGAATAATTTCCTTATCTGACCCGGAGGTAGTGATCAGTGTGGCAGGTGATGGGATGGTGGGAGTCAGTAATATTTTCGAAGTTCAAGGAGATCCTAAACTCAAAGACATAAATCCCAGTGGAGCAGGTGGCGGATCAGGTGCAGGCGGAGTTATGGGGGCATCGGATTCAGCAGCATTAATCTCTCAGTTGTTCAAAACTCAAGGACTAGATCGTTTTTCAGTTTTGCGTTATATCGGAGCAGGCTTGGCTGCAGGTTTCGGAATTCTTGGGGCAAGTGTCGGTGGTGGCATCATGGCTAGTCGCGGACTCGAGGCCATTGGTCGCAATCCTTATGCCAAGGGCAAATTGCAGCTAAATTTGTACGCCAGTATTTTTGCATTTGTAACTGCTGCAGGGATGGCGGTTGCGGCGGCTATATTTATTGTAAGATAATTAATATAAGTAGACTGATTAAGTTTGCTATTTACTGCCTATGGATGATATTTGGTTGATATACACCGCAATTACCGCCGTTTACATATTGCTTCTCGTGGTTTTCTTCTGGCGTCGAACTAGAATCCACGAGCAAGAACTTGAGAAATTTCTCCAGCAATCCAAACTTCAATTAGATCTTCATAAACAAAGCGTTCACAAACGTCAGCACCAAAAAATCTCCAAAGTTATGGCAGCCATGAGCATCATGCAACAGGTGGCTGTCGAAATGGACAAAGAAATCGCAGCCCAATACCAAAAAACCATCGAAGACGCGCGAGCCGAAGCAGAATTAATTATCAAGAAATCTCGTGATGAAGCAGAAACTATCCGTATGCATGCTACTCATGATCTTGACGATTATCGTAAAGAACGCCTCCACGAAGTTGAAGCAGATTTGGTTAAGTTAGTTATCAATGTTACAGAAAAAGTCATGGGCACAACACTCTCGCGTCAGGATCATGTTGACTTAATTTATAAATCGCTCGAAGAGGTCAAATCTCAAAAAATCAAAATGTAATCTTCTATGAACCAAGTTCAACTGGCAGCTCAAAGTTTGCTCAATAGTCTATATACCAGCCGAGATCTCAAGCGGGTATCACTTCTACTTGAATCCTTGAGCGCTAATCATCAATTCAAGCAACGCATGTACAATGTCGTTACCGACGACAATCTTAATGATGCCCAAAAATCTCACGAACTAGTTAGACTCATCGCCAAAGTCAACTTGCCTCAAGTCAATCATTTTTTTACTTCAATGTTTGAGGCATATCAATTTTGGTTATTTGACTCACATAAGTTTGACCATTTTGACGCCTTCGTCAAAAGTTTCCAACTGGAAGCAGATAACATCGAAATAGTTTACATTAGTACATCAATCAATCTTGAAGATGATGAACTGCGCAAAATTGGCAAATTGTTTGCTACATTGCTAAAAAAACACGCTGTCATTAGCCACGTCGTCAACCCGGCCATTTTGGGTGGCGCACAAGTACGTGTTGGCAACTATGTTTTTGACTACAGTCTTAAGGCCAAACTCGAACGGTTCCAGAAAAAATGGATTGATAGTCTTATTTCAACCAACGATTTACTTACTCAAGAAACCAATTAATTTCCCCCAAATATGGCCAAACAACTCCGCAAACTAGAAGAATTTCTTAATAATTCAAATTCCTCAATAAATGGAGCTGATCTTGAATTAGTGCCTCCACCACAAGAGGTTGATGACAATGGTGAATTTGGATTTGGCGATATCCTTGATTTTACTTTCCCGCAGAATTCCAAGGGCGAAACCATCTCCCAAATAGGTCAAGTTCAATACGTTGGAGACGCAGTTGTCCGCATTAGTGGTATAGACGATGCCCGGATAGAAGAAGTTATCAACATCAAAACCCAGGGAGGAATAGTTCCGTCCTTAGTCTTAGGAATTGATAAAGGTCTTGTGGAGACTGTAGTCATGGGCGATTACACTCAGGTTAAACGTGGTGATCAGGCAGTCTCTACAGGCAAGAAGATTCTGATTCCCACAGGAGCAAACTCGCTCGGCAGAGTAGTTGATACGATGGGGGTCCCTATCGATGGTCTTGGAGATATTGAGCCGGAAGAAATGCGTCAGCTGGAGTTTGCAGGCCCTTCCATTATGATGCGCGAGTCGATTAAGGATCCAATGAATACTGGGCTAATGGTTATTGACGCTACAATTCCAGTCGGTAGGGGCCAGCGGGAATTAGTCATTGGTGATCGCAAAACCGGTAAGACTCGAGCTGTAATCGATGCGATCTGTAATCAAATAGGACGAGGTGTAATTTGTGTGTACGTAGGTGTAGGTATGCAAACCGCCAAAGCCAAAGAGGTTGTTAACCTCCTTAAGAAAAGAGGCGCACTTGATCATACTGCCGTTGTCATGTCTTTTTCTGATGACCCGCCAACCATGCAATATCTCTCACCTTATGCTGGAGCTGCTATTGCTGAATTCTTTATGTACAGAGGTAAACATGTCCTAATTGTTTATGATGATTTATCTAAGCAAGCCAAAGCTTACCGCCAAGTTTCTTTGCTTCTCAAAAGATCCCCGGGTCGAGATGCTTACCCAGGAGACATATTCTTCCTTCATTCACGCTTGCTGGAACGCGCCTCCAAATTACATTCTCGTCTTGGTGGCGGATCTATGACAGCCTTGCCTGTGGCCCAAACTATCGGCGGTGACGTCTCCGAATATATCATTACTAATTTGATGTCTATTACTGACGGACATATTTTCCTTGATGCAGGCATGATGAACGAAGGAATTATGCCTGCGGTTAACTCAGGATTATCTGTTTCTCGTATTGGCGGTGCAGTCCAGATTCCTATCTTGCGCAAACTAGGCGAAGTCAGCGGTCGCCAAATGTCACGTTATAATGAGGTCAAGTCATTTGAAACTATTAATACGGAAGTCTCCGAGGATACTCTCCGGGATATTCGCCGGGGCAAGCGAGTCCTTGAAATGTTTGCCCAAAATACAGGGCTTAATCTTTTTACCGATGAACAAATACTTCTATTAACCCTAGTTACCTCAGGCAGAATTGATTCATTAGAACTTGAAATTATGAGTGATTTCAAAAAAGAATTAATCGATTTTTATCGCCAAGGTGGATACGCCAATTTCAAACACATAGCCCTTGAAGGCAAAAAGGTCGAAGACTTAGATCCTTTGATTGACCAGCTCATCATAGATTTTCAAAAAATGTACCCAAAGTATCAATCTAGTCTTCAGATTAACTCAGCTCCACCAGCTGTTTAGTTTTAAGGGTATTTTGATGGCTAGCTTTCCATTGACAGTTATGGCTTTTATATCATAAGGTTAATAGGTATATGCGTTTACATCTGCCTCGCATTATTATCTTCTTTGCAATATTTCTTTTGTTGCCTTTATCTCTTGCCCGAGACGTTTATGCCGGCACTTTATCAAGTGCCAAAGATTTCTTATCTGATCCCCGTGCAGGAGTTAGTAGCACACATACTTTTCAATTTACCGTTCCCTCAAGTGCTACCCTTAATGAAATCCGCTTCCAGTTTTCCACTTTGCCTTCAGGCAGCGCTAAACCTACAGGGTTAGCACTAAATAGCGCCACAATTGGGACTCTAGTCAACCTTGACGCAGGTTGGACTATCAACACCACTAACGCCCCCTCAGGATTAATAACGCTTCAGCATACTAACGGAGGTCAAAATTTAGTTAATTCTGTAGTTACCATTCCTCTTCAATCAATTACCAACAGCGGTATTTCTGATTGTGATGTTGAGACCTCATCTGATAGCTGTTTCGTCCAAATCCAATCATCCACATCTACAGGTATTTGGGATACTGCAGTAGTCGATGAAACTACAGTTATGTATACAGTCGTTCAAGCCGTGACGGTTAGCGCAACGGTTGATCCATCATTTACATTCGTAATTTCTCCCGTAGGAATTAATACCGTTGTCGGAGGTGTAACCACCAACGTTGCTTCAACTATCAGCACTTTACCTTTCGGTAATCTTACTGCCGGCACGCCAAAATATTCAGCACACAGACTCAATGTTACCACCAACTCAAACTCAGGCTATACGGTTAGTATGCGGATGGTAAGTCAAATGACAGGCTCCTACACATCAAACAATATCGATCCTTATGCTTCTCCCGGCACTACATGGTCAACTCCAACTGCTTGGACCGAGCCTACTGGATCAAATCCTAATACTAATACTGGCTGGATCGGAGCCTATACATCTGACAGTGATATCTCTCAATTTGATCCAACAGAATTTGGCCCTGTTGAATCCACCAATAATAATGTCATGCTTAGCAGTGGCCCCGATAACGGAAATACCCCTGTTTACATAAACTATGCATTAGAAGTGAATGTTTACCAGCCGGCCGATGTGTATACAGGAACGCTAGTATATACAGCCACCGCTACATACTAATTCTTCATATAAAGATAGCTAAATAGACTCAAGGACTGGTAATATGGAATCATCTCACTCCTGAGATTTAATATGGCAAATTCCAACAAAATCCTGATTTTAATTGTTTTTCTTACCTTCCAATTCTTCTTCACGTCAACAATTTATGCTACTTCTCTCACTATCAACCCTAGCAATCTAACTTTTACTCCATCCATCGCCAAAAGAATTAGCCAAGGCCCTTTTGCAGTTGGTGTCTTTATTCAGGGTGATCCAGCCAACCAAGATACATTAACCGATGATTCGATGGCCTATGGTCGCGGTTCTCAAATAGGAGGTAATTTTTACCAAACTTTCGACGCATCTCAGGGATCAATAGTTCTATTCTGGACACCAGAGTACAGTTCTACTAATCTATCTGCTGGTTTTAATTATCTTTGGTATGCAGACTCCAACTATAACTTAAGTTATGACTATACTAATGATAGATACTCAATTGTATTAGGCGGTCAATCAATGACTGTTGACTCAAGTATTAGTGCGGGGACTTCCTACTCAATTGTCCTTAGATACGATACGAATAATTACATAAGTGGTAGTAATTATGCTTGTCTTTCCATAAATGATTCTCACAACTGTGGTATCACTACTCAACCAACTAGCTCTCAGCCGTCAACCAGTTTCTATTTAGGTAGCGATGGGGCAGATGAGGCAGTCTCTGGGTTAATTGAAGGATTCACCATATACAGGCGAGTTTTATATGACGGTGTCAGCGGGACAAGTATTGGTAATGGTGATGAGATTAATCTGATCTACAATAGCGCGAGTGGTCGTGATCCTACTATTGTCACGGGTTCATTTGATGTTGTCATAGCAATTCCATTAGATGGAAACGCAGGATCATTATCTAACGGCACAGGTTCGGCCTGGACTCATCCCCACGCTGATAATTTACTCTCCAATGGCTATTTAACTAGTGGCACAGCCTGGTCCAACTGGACTCAAATTGGTACACCTTCGGTCAACGGTTTGTTAAGCGCTTCAAATCAAGTTTTTGCATCAGGTTATTACTGGACTTCAGATGCTGTTGATGAAGGTTATTATCAAGACATAACGGTAAATGGAGGAGATGATTTCGTTGCGCGAGCAATTGTCCATGCTGATGCAAACTGTATCCCTCGGCTAGAGCTATATGACCAAACCTCAACCGTATCAATTGGATCGGTAGACGGAATCAGCAATACGAGTAGAACTTCACCTTCCCAGTTAATTGTTACTGGCCAAATTACAGGTTCAGGATCCAAGACCCTACGAGTAAATTTACTTAACACGGCTGCAAGCGGGACTTGTAGCTGGCACTCGATAGAGTTATTAACTAATTCACATAATGATCCCTCCTATGAATCAGGATCAGCCCCTTCAAGTGTGGGAACACCCACTAGTTCAACTCAATCCACTTCCCAAGTGCGAAGTGGTAGTAATAGTTGGGAAATAATCACGGATGCTGTTGATGAGGGGGTAACCAAATCAATTACCACCACTGCCAACAATTTCTACTCCTTAGGCGGATACATATATGCATCCACAGACTCAGTAGACCTAAATCAATCACTTCAGGATGGTACTCAAATCATAACAACATCAACGACCAATAACTGGGAGCCTTTGCATGGAGTTGTAAGGGCATCAAGTAGTTCTGTTTCTGCCCAATACTTGAGTAATAACAGCCAGACTTTCTACCTAGATGATCTCTATTTTATCTCACTGGCCAACGTAGCTCTAACTATTACTCCAGCATCGCTAATCAATTCCACAGAAGCATCAGGGGTCCGGATTGATGGCATGGACACGGCAACTCAACCGATAAACCAGCTTGGAGTTTCTTCCGGCAATATCAAATTCAAATACACCCCCAGGCACTCCGCCTCTTCGGCTCTATCTTTTCAATCCGATAGTGGGACTGACGTTTATATTGGTGAATGGTATAACTCGACCAACGACACTATCAGACTTTATTGGAGCAGCGCCAACACCTTAACTTTACAAACTGTCCGCAACGGTAATGTTTCCTCTACCATCTATGACGCCACAGGAGCAATTCTAGCTAATCAATCTTATTTCTTCGAGCTGGATTACACTTCATCATCAGGGACTCTTCGTCTCAAAATTGACGGCCCCACCAGAGCTAGTTTGACTGGTTTGCCTAATTTCGCTCTTGCACCAAATATTGCTTATTGGGGCAGCAGCCAGTCAGGACAGTTTCAATCAGACAGTACTTTTGGACCGTGGGAAGATCCATCACTCACTTTTTCTATTTCTGCCATTGGGGTTAATACTTTAGCCAATGGAATTAACACTTCAGTAGCTAGTACTATTACTTCCTTGCCTTTTGGTTCAATCTCAGTTGGCACTCCCAAGTACATGGCTCATAGATTATCTGTTTCGACCAATGCAGACAGTGGATACACGGTTTTACTAAATTTACTAAGCACATCCGTAATTCAAGGATTAGATCCTTCCAATTTCATCGACCCATTTGCAGCTCCTGGGTCAAGTTGGACTACTCCCGTTAGTTGGAGTAGTCCCGATGGCACAGTCAGCAATGTTAACACGGGCTGGATTGGGGCAGGAACATCAGATACCAGAGTTAGTGGCTGGACTAGCGGATCGGGTAAGTTTGGCCCGTTAAGCACGACACCCAAGCCTGTCATGTATTCGTCAGGTATTGATTCCGGTACTACAGCAGACGTCGTCTATGCTCTGGAAGTAAATGTTTTACAACCCACCGATACGTACTCAGGGCATATCGTCTATACGATCACTCCAACTTACTAGTTATAGATAGATAAACTATCACTCTTCCCCTTTTCGAAGTCTTATTATTTCATATTCCAAGAATCCCTCATCAATTTCATATTTAAAATTAAATTCAAATCTGCTCGAACGTTTTTTTATCAAAATTGTAGACTACCGTTTTACTGGCTTGACCCTGCTCAAATCGTATTTCTATTGACTCAAGCTTATCACCTTGTGGTTCATACTTATATCCAAACACCCCATCTTGGCTCGTATTAATTGCCCGTTCCGCAACAGATTCACCCAAGACCGCACTTTCGCTTGCATCTTTTTTATTATCTTTATCTTTTTCAATTGTTGAAACCCTTACACTCAAATTTCCCTTGGGTGCTACACCTGAGACGGTCAAGACTCCTGATTCTGTAGCATAAAAAACAGTTGTCACCAGCAGCTCAGGATCTTTGATATTACTTTCTTTCTTATTAATTGATTCCTGAAGCTGGCTTAACATCGTATCAACTTTTTCCAATGACTCAACCGTCACAGTGGGATTTGCACTTTTTTGCAAATAATAACGGGTCAGTAAAGCACTCACCGGTAATAGAAGAAGCATCAGAGTCAAAAGCAGTTTATCAAACATAGGCGAGAGGCTAACCTTAAGTTATAGTTAATACATGCCATTAAAACTAGCCAATTTATTTGTACCAAATCGAGCCAACAACTACAAGGCAAAACTACTTCACAATTTCAATTTGACCTTAATGTTGGTATCAGTTTTAGCTTTTCAATCAATTTCATTTATCTTTCGACCAACGGCTACCCAAGTATTGGGTGTAAGTACTGATTTGACACCACCCAAAATTATCGAGTTGACCAATCAAGAGAGAACTTCATCAGGACTTGCGCCACTTGCAACCAACGAGGAATTATCCCAGGCAGCACAACTTAAGCTTAATGATATGTTTGAGTTCAATTACTGGAATCACTACTCGCCTTCCAAGAGAGCCCCATGGAAGTTTATTCTTGATAGCGGTTATTCATATCAATTTGCTGGTGAGAACTTAGGCCGTGATTTCAACACATCCGAAAAACTTGTCCAAGCTTGGATGGCCTCAGAAGGACATAAGGCAAACATTCTCAAATCAGAATATACGGATATTGGAGTTGCTATCGGAGAGGGGCAGATCGATAACCAGCCCACAATTTTAATCGTTCAGTTCTTCGCTTCGCCTGCTCCCGTTGGTAGTATCAGCACCGTTGGCCAAGATCCTGTTGATCAAAGTGAAGTTTTTAATCTTGCAGGCAGTCTTTCAAACCAAGTTGAAGGCAGTCATAATCTTTCGTATTTTTCTACTCAGATGATTGCTTTTATTGCCATAGGAGCTCTTATGCTTATTCTTACAATCGATATTATTTTACTTAAGCATCACAAAAAAATTCCTCGTATCAGTGCCAAATACTGGGCTCATATGACGTTTCTTATTTCATGCTCAGCCATAGGATACATTTTAACCAAATGAAAAAAAACATCTTGCCCACCATCATCTCGATAATTCTTCTTTGTACTATTATTCCCATCATGGTTAATTTTGCTCATACGCCCAATGCCAAACTATCATTATTAACCATTTTTGCATTTGCGTATACCGCGTGGGGAATATTTGATCACTATAGCTCAAGCCCCGTTTTTCTCAAACGTGTCGCAGTTGAATACCTACTAATTGCTCTAATCGCCCTTGCACCGCTGACCTTCCTAATCTACTATTAAATAAGGAGATTCCATATCCATGAATTCAAATACAACCTTACCTATTTCTAAGCTTACCCAGAATCATATCGATCAAGTCGGTCAGCCAGTCGTAAGTCTTAGTCGGCTTATGCATCTGCAATTACCGGTTCTTGCAGGTTTCGTTATTCCCCCACAGTTTGCATATTATTATCAAGAAGCCAATCAATTATCAGATGATCGAATTGCCCAAATTATTCAGTCTTATAGTCAGATCTCTCCCCAACTTAACCAAGCTCTATTATTAACCAGTCTTAATCAATCACATGACTTATCAATTCCAACTTATGATTTGGCAGATAGCGAATCTACTTTAATTGATTCATTATATCGATTGTGGGATATTCATTCAGGCGCATCCATTTTGGTTCAAGCCCTACCTCAACTCACGTATTCTGGTATTGCACTATATCAACAAAGTGCTACAGGAACTCGCCATGCCAAAGTCTGGATTAATCGTGGCTTTTGGCACCCAACCGAAATCGCTTGTGCTGACAATTTACTCATCAATTTAGAAACTAACCAAATTATTTCTCGCGAATATCGTGAATCAGAATATTTTTCTCAAGTACAAGGTTCACGTCTAATTACCCAGCAATCACCTGACCACGATCCGCTTACTCCGGATTTCGAAAAA
This sequence comes from uncultured Gammaproteobacteria bacterium, assembly GCA_964444295.1. Lineage (GTDB taxonomy): Bacteria > Patescibacteriota > Microgenomatia > CAYXHB01 > CAYXHB01 > CAYXHB01. The sequence goes on from CAYUGO010000006.1 coordinate 21,455, forward strand.
GAATTAATTAATCTGGTTACCAATGTAAACAAATTTGGCCATGAATTTAATTTCCTTCATTTTGTCGCGTCTTCCGATGGTATTTCTATCCAAAGTCTTGAGCAAGCAAATTTCCATGATATGTTAGCGCTAGAGCAGCTCTATGATAAAAAAAAAGTCACTAAACCAATTGCTCGAGGATTATCCCTAAGCCAAGGCACTGTCAGTGGTCCTCTTCATTATTTATCATCTAACTCACAAGTTGATGAATCTCTTGCGCAATCGATAGTTGCAGCTCATTCGATATCACCATCCCAAATTACTCATATGCCTCGAGGGCTAATTACCCAAGATACTCATTACAATCAGGAGATTGCAATTTTTGCACGTTTTAACCACATCCCGATGATTTCGGTTCCTGATTTCAATTCATTTACATATCTTATTGAAGGTCAGACAGTAGTTGTTGATGGACATTTGGGAACTTTATCCCTACCCCAATACCAATCACTAAATACCACCCAAATCGCCAAAACCAAAGCCGAGATTTTGCTCCAAGTTAATAATCTTACCCTAGAACCAGAAGCATCAGGTATTTACATGCCCTTTTCTTCTGTCTGGTCATCTCTACTGGGATTAACCGATTCTCAAACTCGCTCCAATAATATTAAGAATATTTCCTCAAGATTATCAGAACTCTTAGTAACTCAATCTTTGATGCAATCAACCAATCCTTTATTGCTTGAGCCTACAACTTTTGCCACCGAATATGTGGATGCAGAGCTATATGCCATTAGAGCTGCCCGCAAGCAAGTTTCTAACTTGCACCTTGTCATTCCACCACTTGCAACCTTAGAACAGTTCAAAACTACCAAGAAGCAACTCTATTATTATGGACTTAAGCGTTCAGCCAGTTTCAAGTTTTACCTACACATTACAGCTCCAGCTGTTGTCTGGCATTTATCAGAGTTTGCATCTGATGGACTAGATGGGATCGTCATTGATACAGATCAATTGATCTCTGCCTTAAGTGGGGATGAAGATCGAGGGGACCTCCATGATCCCCATATTCTAAGTATTATTGAACAATTAATTACTAGCACAGTAAATAACCTACGGCTTGACTGCTATATCCAGGGTGATACAGTTATTTATGATCCTGATATTGTCCAAAAAATAATTAAGTGGGGCGTTACAGGAATAATTGTTACACCGGACAGATTGGTAAGTATTTCTCATGATATTGCTCGTAATGAAGTAAATATTTCCAAAAATAAACATCGCATTAATAAACGCAAAAAATAATCTATGAAAATCAAATCAGTTTACGCGCGCCAAATCCTCGATTCTCGTGGACTGCCGACAGTTGAGGCAGATGTCGTTCTTGAAAACAATCTAATGGGGAGAGCGGCAGTTCCAAGCGGAGCCTCAACAGGGATTCACGAAGCTTGGGAGCTTCGTGACGAAGACAAATCTACCTTTTTGGGCAAAGGAGTTTTAAAAGCAGTTGATAATGTCAACTCTAAAATTGCCCCCGTTTTAGTTGGCCAGGAAGTAGAAGATCAAGGGTTGATCGATAAATCAATGATAGATCTTGATGCCACCGCTAATAAATCATCCCTCGGAGCCAATGCCATTTTGGCTGTTTCACTCGCAGCAGCTCGAGCTGCTGCCCAAACTCAAAATATAGCTCTTTTTCAATATCTCAATTATTTCATTGATTCCAATTCCGCAGCCAAGTCTTTTGCTGATCAAGGCAAATATATTTTGCCCGTTCCTTTTATGAACGTGATCAATGGTGGTAAGCACGCCATCGGAGGAGTAGATTTTCAGGAATTTATGATTGTGCCCCATGGATTTAGTACCTTTTCTCTAGGCCTCCAAGCTGGGGTGACCGTTTTCCATCATCTTAAGAAAATTCTTCATGATGCAGGGTTGCCAACGTTGGTTGGAGATGAGGGTGGTTTTGCACCCGCTTTTTCTCGTAACGATGAACCTCTAGAATTTCTCATCCAAGCTATTGAATCAGCGGGGTATCAGCCGGGCAGCCAAATCGCCATTGCTCTAGATCCTGCCGTTTCCGAATTATATTCACCAGATTCTGCTACATATAATCTGGCTCGCGAAAACAGACAATTAACTCAAGACCAAATGATTGAGTATTGGGTTGATCTTATAAATAGATTCCCAATAGTTTCTCTTGAAGATGGCTTGGATCAGGATGCATGGGAAGGCTGGAGCATTTTAACTGACAGGGTCAAAAATAACGCCCAAACAGTTGGCGACGATTTCCTAGTTACCAATGTTGACCGCCTCCAAAAAGCTATAGATACCAATGCTACAACTGCAATCCTAGTCAAAGTCAATCAGATCGGGACTCTAACAGAAGCTATTAATGCCATCAAATTGGCACAAAACAATCACATGAACGCGATGGTTTCTCATCGCTCAGGAGAAACCGAAGACACTTTCATCTCTGATTTGGTCGTCGGCCTTGGAGCAGGCCAAATTAAGACTGGTTCAGCCAGTCGTACAGATAG
>CAYUGO010000007.1:0-23958 GCA_964444295.1 uncultured Gammaproteobacteria bacterium
ATGAGTTAGATGAACGGGATCTTGGAGCGATATTATTGGCGAGTCAGTCTCGCACGCAGATGGATAAATTGATGGTTGGGTATGATAATCTACTTAAATTAGTAATTAATAATTTGCCGTTGATTTTGATGTTAAGTGTATTTGGAGGTTTGGGATGGATTATTTGGGCGACGTGGTAGTACTTGCGAGTTGTTTTAGTTGTATTGGTATTATAGATTTAAGTTATGGGAGAGATACCGGAAGGACCTAAAAAATATTCAAGAAGATCAGTTATGGGTGGGATTGTAGGGTTGGCTGGACTCGCTGTGGTTGGAACGGGCGATACTCATTCAACTAGCACACGGGGAAGAGGAACTAATCCTGCGCCAGAAAGTGGTAGTAATGGGAGTGATGAAGATAAAAGAGAGGTTTATACATCGCATGATATTGCTGAAATTCAACAACGGATATTTAGTTCGGAAGGTGAGGTTTTAATTGTAGTTGATTCAGATTTGAATATCCCTGAAGGATATCAGGGGTTTAATGTAAAACCTTTTTCAGCAGAAAATGAAGTAAATGAAGGTGAGAACGATTTGCGTAAGGCTTTGTTATATATTCCCGAAGGTAAAAAAGTTTTAATTTTTGGTGGAAGTTGGAATACACATGGGTTTGCTTATTCAGTATATTCTCAAAGGGCTGATTTGACGATGGATCATGCAAATTTTAGTAAAGGGAGTGCTTCGTTAGAACAGTTACCTAGAGAAGAAAATGCTTATGTTTTTGCAAATGGAGGGTCATTAAATTTAAAAAATTGTGAAATTGATGGGAGCCTTGATGAGGTTGGATCGGCACCATTTGTAATTGATGGTGAAACTGATGGTTATACACAAAAAGGTTTGTGTGGGGTTTATGGTGTTAATTCAAAAATGAAAATTAGTAATTGTGTTTTTAAGAATCAGTCGTGGGATTCAATTACGGTAAATGGAGGAACATTGAATTTGGAAGATAGTTTGATTGAAGGTACTAATCCTGAAATAGGAGCTGGGGCGGGACTGGGAGTTATAAATGGGGCAAAGGTTGATGTAAATAGATGTCAAATTAATGGAAGAATAAAGAGTGTCCTTTGTTTCGGGGAGTCGAGAATCAGGATGAGAGAAACAAATATTCATGCAGGGAGTGAACTTTATTACAATTGTGAAGGAGTAGTGGGGTTTGGAGTGGTAGAAATGGAGAAATGTAATTTGTATTCTGATTCTAATTGTGTGGCTTTATATAATCCTGAGTCCAAAGTAAGTAAATGTAGATTGTTTGTAGGTATGGATCCTGATTATGTAACTAAGATAAATAATGGAGAGTTAGGATTTGAACAAGCATTTGATGAGACGGCTTGGATTGGGGATAGTTCTAGGATAAATGGCAGTTGTCAGTTTACAGATAACAAAGTACATGTAGCAGAAGAATATAAGGATTATTTGAAATTAGCTTGTGATTTTTATGGAGATGAATTTAAGAGAAGTGGTAATCAAATATTTGTGTTATCAAATTTGCAAGATGAGTATGAAAAGGCGATATTGAATGGTTAGAATGCAATTTGGGAATGATAAGTATTTTTGTAAGGTTGTGGTAAAATTATAGGATTGTCTTGTTTGAATATGTATGTCAATGAATGAAACGATAATCAGATTTAATAATGTTTCTTTTGATTTTGGATATAATCGAGAAATTTTGGAGGAAGTTAGCTTTGCGGTACGTCGGGGAATGAAAATAGCGTTGATGGGACAGAACGGAGCTGGTAAAAGTACGATTTTTAAGATTATGACCAAGAAATTAGAGGTGACTAAGGGTGAGGTTTTGGTGGATCGAGATATAAAGGTGGCAACTGCTCATCAGATTATGAGCAAAGATGATTTGGAATTAACAACTCAAGATTATTTTGCTAAGTATGCTGATCTTGAAGATTATGAACTTAAGAAAAAAATCAGTGAATCGTTGGATATTGTGAATTTGGAACATGCGCCATTGGACAAATTAGTCAAGTCATACTCTGGAGGTCAGCAAGCTAGGTTATTATTGGCGGCGGCTCTAGTTCAAAGTCCGGATTTGTTATTGTTGGATGAACCAACGAACAATTTGGATCATGAAGGGATTGAACATTTGAAGATTTTTTTAACCTATTATCCTAATACATGTATTGTGATTTCGCATGATGCTGAGTTTCTTAATTCGTTTACGGATGGAGTTCTTTATTTGGATAATTTTACTCATAAAGTAGAGCAATATGTGGGGACATACTTCGATGTAGTTGAGCAAATCGGAGCACGGATTGAAAAGGAAAACAGGTTGAATGCGAGGATGGAAAAAGGAATTTTGGAACGGAAAGAGAAGGCTAATTTTTTCGCACATAAGGGAGGAAAAATGAGATTAGTAGCTAAGAAGATGCGGGATCAGGTTGAAAAAATGGAAAGTGAAAAGGTGGATGTGAGGCGTGAAGATAAGACGATTAGGAGATTTTTTATACCGGCTCAAGAGAATTTGTTTGGGACGATTTTAACAATTAATGCCTACTCTATTATGCAAAATCATGCTCAAGTTGAGATGCAAACAAATGTAGTTTTGACCAAAAAGCAACATTTGTTAATTAAAGGCCCTAATGGAATTGGCAAGAGTACTTTAATTGAGTCGATTGTAAAACAAGGTGATGGCTCTCAAATTGCTCGTGGTACACGAATTGGATATTATCGGCAGGATTTTTCGAATTTAATTTTTGAAGATACTGTATATGAGTCGTTTATAAAGGCGGTGTTATCTACTAATGGTGAGCATAATGAAGAACAAATTAGATCTGTAGCTGCAGGTTTTTTGATTACATCTCATGTTATGGATTCCAAAATTGGGGATTTGTCTGAAGGACAAAAAGGATTAGTGGCTTTTGCTCAGTTGGTATTAATGAGACCTGGATTATTGATTTTGGATGAGCCGACGAATCATATTAATTTCCGACATTTGCCAGTTATTGCTCGCGCATTACATGATTATGAGGGAGCTATGATTCTAGTGTCTCATGTGCCTGAGTTCGTGGCTCAAGTGCGGATTGATAAGGAATTGGATTTGGTGAGTAATAAGGTGTGGTAAGCATCTAGATATTTTGGTATATAATATAGTTAATATTATGAGCTTGGGATAACGCATCCAAATGCTGATAATACGTTTTTCGCACATTGATATTAATATCCAACTAAAGGAGGTGTTGTATGAGTGAGAAAAAAACTTTTAGTTTATTTGGGAGTGAAGGAAGTATTGAGTTTGATGCTACGGGCAAAGATCCAAATGTGTATATGGACTATCGAGGTGTAATATATCATCGAATAGCTTCACCCAATGGTAGTGTTGAGCCTATTGTGATAGATGAAGTTACTGAAATATAATTGGAGCTTAGAAGGGATGCTCCAATAAATGTTATACGTCCCTTTGAAGATGGTAGAGTGTTAGGAAGAACATGGTCAAGGACTTGTAGAATTGAGATGTTGGTATTAGCGATTGATGTGTAAGTCGTGAGCCTAATAAGTAATAAGGATATTGGAGGATATCTTTAGACTTATTAGGCTTTTTTATCCTATAACTATGATATAATAAGATGCTTTTGTAAGGTAATTGTAAAAACTATGATTACTTGTAAGAGCAAAATGAACATTTAAAATATATTAGGATTGGACAGCTCTGTGATTGTTTTTATTTAAGTAGTTAGAGAGCTGTTCAATCGTTGTTTATAAATCACTAAGTTTCTAATAGGAGGCTTGAGATGCGCGAATTGTGGGAAGACAACAAAGACCTGTCTGTGGTAAAGGAACTGAAGGATAAGATTAAAGATCCTTTGTTTCTATGGACGATTTTTTGTTTTTTGTTTGTTTTTTGTTTGGTGTTTTTGGATAGTAGAGTAGGGAGATTTTCGGGTACTGACATTACTATTGATGACATTAGCTCCTTTGATATTTTGTCAGTTTCTGGACAGAGTCCTATTATTATGGAGGGCGCGTCTAGTGAATTCTTTGTAATGAGAGGTCCTAATGATCAGATCATCTATGGATCTTCTGAGACAAAACCTTTGGGGTGGCCTGATGATGAGTATTACCAATCCGACATGATGGTGATACGTCATGGCAAGTGGCATTTGGAAACGGGAAATGATGTATCTCTTCAGCTGATAAGTGAACTTGACATGAAGGTCACATCTCGAATGAATACAGGTGGAAGGATAGGGGGTATTATTTTGTCAAACGTGATGGGTTTGAGTTTGTGGTACATAGGGTATTGTTTTCTGAAGATTAGAAAGAAGTGATTTGAAGCAACCACGCCCAAGGTAGATAAAGTAATGAGGACGATACGAATAGTTGTTCGTATTAACTTATATATTTTATTTGCCTTGGGCTTTTTTTTGTATTTTTTGTAAAATATATTAATTAATGGTTGACAACTTATAGTAACTGAAAGATGATACAGAGTAATGAAGTGTCGTAAATTATTGGTTTTTTTGGGAGTGTTTGTGCTTATGTGTGGAGTTGGATTAGTAAGTAATGTAGCCGATGTGAGAGCTGATGTAGTAAGTTTGCAAATTAATTCTAGTAGTGATGATGCAAATCAGTCAGGCAGTGCACTCGATACTACTTCAGGTGGAGTTTGGTTTGGGAATGGGAGTAGCGCTAGTGATAGCTATACCGGTTTGCGATTTGGTAACGTACCGGTCCCTCAAGGTTCGGTTATTAATAATGCGCATTTGGAGATATACACGAACGGGGGCTGGATCTCGGTGGGATTTCGAATGAATGCTGATAATGTGGGGAATAGTTTGACTTTCGATAGTAATCATGCGCCGTCAAGTCGGTCTTTGACGAGTGCTAATGTGGTACATAGTTCTAATCAAAAATGGAATGCTAATCAATGGTATGCGTTAAATGAAATAAACAATGTGGTGCAGGAAGTTGTGAATAGATCTGATTGGCAAAGTGGGAATGCAATGTCTATTGTCTTAAGAGGTACCGGGTCATCATGGGGAAGAATATTCGGATATGCATGGGAGACTAATCCAAGTTTGGCAACTAAACTTGTGATTGACTATACCCCACTTACTATATCGCCAACGGTTATTCCAACCTCAACATTAACACCAACAGTGGTGACACCGACTCCTGTTTTGTCTCCTACCCCAACGGTGATTATTCCAACTCCTACTTCTGTACCTACACCAACTGTGATTGTTACACCATCTCCATTACCGACACCTAGTCCTACCATTGGTCAGATAAGGATGGTTATTGTGGGAGATAGTTCTTCGGATGAATACCGAGCTGACGATAGCCGTGCGGGGGGAACACAATGGGCGAATACAACGTTGGTTTGGGATGAGTTGCTAAATAAACATCGTGGTGTTGATTTGGGTGCGTGGGGAAATCGATCGGAGCCACGTAGGATTGGTTACGCGAATAATTGGGCAAGAAGCGGTGCTGAAGCTCATGATTTGATTGTTTCTGGAGCAACGACCGGAGCTGCATCTTATGTTGGTCAGGGTTTAGCTGATGTTGTTTATTTGGCGATTGGTAACAATGACTTTGCTTATTATTGTGATGGGGCGGACATCTATTATGGAAACATCGCTGGTCAGACATTGCAAAATAAGATAGATGCAGTTGTCAATGACATTACGGCTTCAGTTAATACAATTAGGGATGCTAATGCTAATGTGCCTTTGATATTAGGAACGATAGGAGATATGGGAGTTATGCCAAATAATATAGCTTCGTTTCCTGATGCAAGTAGGAGACTTTTGGTAACAAACGCGATTAATGAAGTTAATACAAGATTAGTAGATTTGGCAGCGAATGATTCTAAAGTCTACATATTAGATTTAAATAATTTAGAAGCTATTCTTGGTCCGCGGTTAAATAGTCAAGGAAATATTGTAATTGGGAATGAAATAATAAACTTTTCGTTAGGGAATGAACCTCACAACCTTATTTTGGCAGATGGGATACACGGGGGGACAGTGTCTAATGGAATCGTAGCAAATTTGATAATTAATAAATTAAACGATATCTTGGGTACAAGTGTTTTAGAATTTAATGATAATGAGTTGCTAGTGAATGCGGGGATAAGTATCGTAGTGCCTACGCCTACTCTACTCCCCACGTTTACTCCTGTGCCGACTGCAACCCCAACTCCAACATTATTGCCGACTTCTACACCGACACCTACGCCTTTGCCTACTTATACTCCTACACCAACTCCGACTTTAACACCGACATTGATTCCAACCCCTACTTCAACAATAGTTCCTTCTCCAACGGTTATCCTAACACCAACATTGATACCAACTGCTACTTCAACGCCAACGCCGACATTGTTGCCGACTTTAACACCGACTCCTACATTACCATCAGGTGGAACGGTAGTTGCTCAAGTAATGTCTAGCAGTGATGATGCAAATCAGATAAATAACAGTATTAGTCTAAATTCTTCATCGATGTGGTTAGGAAATGCTAATGGCACTTCTCGGACTGGTTGGAGATTCGGTAACTTAAATATTCCACAAGGTGCGATTATTACAAGTGCTCGAGTGGAAGTATATTCGGCACAGACTCAGTGGGTAAGTATGGCGTTTAGCATGAAAGGTGAAAATGTGGGGAATAGCGGAACTTTTTCTGGCAGTAACTTGTTGTCTAGTCGAGTGTTGACGAATGCCAGTGTAAATCATAGTTCTAATGTAAAATGGCTAGCAAATACTTGGTACCAACTTGATAATGTAAGCAGTGTGGTGCAGGAGATTGTAAATAGACCTGATTGGGTAAGTGGTAATAATATGACAATAATTGTGCAGGGGACTGGAGGTAACTGGGCTAGGAAGTTTATAAAGAGTTATGACGGAGGATCAAGTAGCGCTCCTAGATTAGTAGTGACGTATCAGATGTAAAAATATTTATTTGGATATAGTAAAATAAAGTTATGAAATGGCTTGGATATTCATTATTTTTAGTATTAATTGGAGGAGCAGGTGTGTATTTGTACGTTAATAATCAAAACCAACAGATTGAAACGCAAGAGCTTACACCTGTCACAATTTCAGTAATTAATACTCCGACTCCTGAAATTGAAGAAGAAATAGACAAAATAGTGCTGGAATATCCCCAGCAAGATCAATTAGTAGAGTCACCTTTGAAATTTAAGGGAATTGCTAAGGGTGGATGGTTTTTTGAGGGATCTTTTCCTGTCGTATTAACTAATTGGGACGGTTTGATAATCGGACAAGGGTTAGCTAAAGCTAAAGGTGATTGGATGAGTAATGAGGTTGAGTTCGAGGGGGAATTAGACTTTGATGTTCCAAGTTATGGCGAGAGTGGTTTTTTGATTTTGAAAAAAGATAATCCTTCAGGGTTACCGGAAAATGATGACTCATTTGAGATAAGGGTGAAGTTTAACTAATTAAAGTGTGGCTTAGTGGTAAAATTGTATTTGCGTGTTAGAATATTTGTTATAGGACAGTACATTAACAACGTTATGAGAAGGCAAGAGAGAACTTTAGATATATAGAGTTTTGTCATGCCTTCTCTCAATCGAAGTAAGCTCAAGTGAACAAAGGAGATATAAGATGGAAGAAACTACAGGTACTAGGTTGATGGAACTTGTTTTGGAAGCATTAGTTTTGTTTGTGTATGTTGTATTTGTATTTGTTGGTTTGAGTTTGGCAGTTGGGATCGTTGCCCCTTTGGTTAATTTCAATCAAGGGTTTGAATGTGTTAATGGCGAGGTGTGGAGTCTTGTAACTGAATGTTTTAACTGGAATATTTCTCTAAAAGAATACCTCGAAAATATTCTATATAAAACGCCGGCAATTTCCTGGTTGGGATTAGGATTTGCCATTATGTCTGTAAGAGTAGTGAGGAGAGGAATGGAAGAGTTCGAAATCCATCTAGGTAATTTTATTCGTAATCTTTGACTTACGGTAGGTTGAGAGAGGTAGGCTCTGGTGTATTTTGTCAGAGCCTTTTTTTTGAGAACAAAAATATGGTAACCTAGGTGGTATTGATGAGAGATTATGAACGCAATAGAAATCCATTAATAAGTTATGCAAGTAGAAGGACATATCAGGTTTTTGGTGAGTTAAAACGAAGAGACAGAGAAATGATTAATAGGTTTGAGGAGTCTGTGTTGGAGTTAAATGATCCTGTGTGGCATGAACAATATAAGAGAGCGTTACGAGTGGTAAATCAAAGATGGGTAGTGCCAGATGAGGATAGGGTTGTGACGGATGCTATTGTTGATAACTATATGAATTCTCGCAGGCGGAAAGGTCCTGGTATATTGGGTAGAGGCAACGAGAGGGAAAGTTAGTAGAAGTAGATTATTGTTGGTTAAATTGTTCGAGGTTTTGTTGCATTTGTTCTAGTTGTTCTTCTGACATTTGAGCAGGAAGGTCTTTGACCATTTGAGACATATCTGTGAATTGTACATCTTGGGGCGGTGTGAATTCATTTTCACTGATATCTTGAGGGTTACATTTCATGGTGTAACCTAGGTCTTCATATTGTCGTTGGATATCTTCTTGAGTCAAATCAGGGACTTGATCGGCCTGATCGTTTGGCTGGGATTGGTCCTGAGGTATTTCCATTTTGAGCCCTTGCTTGGTTTGGTCGTTCCAAGTATATGTATATTGACCATCAAAGATCATCATGCCATAAGAGTCTTGTGGGTCTTGTTGGTCAGGATTAATGAAATTTGTGATTTTGATTTTGTTTGCTTTCATGAGGGAAGTCATGGTTTGATTAGTTTCTTTGTTGGTGAAGACGCATTGGACAGATTTACCTTCTTGTATATCTTGGGCTAAATTGGACATCTCCTCTACTGCTTCTTTGTTAGCTTGAGGTTGATTTTCGACTTGTGGTTTTGCGGGATTGCAAGCGGTAAGAAGTAATACTGAAGTTATTAAAATGAATTTTTTCATTGCATTTAATATACCATAAAATATGGAATTATTTTGGTGTTTTAATTAAATAAATTTTTTGTTATATTAAATTCATGAGTTTAGAAGCAGATAGAAATATTGGTAGAGATTTAGAGAGAGCGCAACAACAATTAGATTTAGCAAAAGGTTCTATAGTAGTTGGGGATAGAGAAAATGCGTTGAGATTGATGACTGAGGTTGAAGATACAATAAAAGCAGTTTTAGTAGAGACGTCTGTTCGTGATGGTTCTCCACTTAGATTTGATTGGGATAAAGATGGAAATCTGTGGGAGAATTATCCATTGATATTGTAGGGATTATTAGGTTTGTTGGTAAGTATTTTAATTTTGGATATTGCTGGGTAGACAACTTGTCAGATATGATGAATCATGGCTGTGTATTATGTCAATTCTACAACGTAGAGGTATATTTTTTAGTGCTGGATTAAGAGGTATAGTTTTTGGCAGTCTTTTTTTAGTTTTAGGGGTATTGGGAGGATTGTATTGGAAAGATTTTTTGTCATTGTGGGTGAAGGCTTCGGATACAACATATAGTTGGACTTTTAGTAATCCGAGTGAGTACGTAGTTTCGGATACAAGTCTAACAGAAGTAGCAGGAAATAGCGGTAGATTGAGAGTGCGAAATTATGAGTCAGATGCTAATACTGGACTATTATTACATTTGGATGAAAGTAGCGGTAATCCCGTGGATAGTTCTTCACATAATCAAAGTGCAGTTGCGAGTAATTTATCTTATGTAACTGGTAAATTTAACAATGGCAGTACTTTAAATACTTCACGGATTAGTGTGGATGATTCATCTGCGATTTCAATGACGGGAGCGCATACGTTGGAATCATGGATAAAATTTAATGCAGGATTTAGTTTGGGGAGTGCTGATGCAAGGATGGGATTAATTGATAAAGGAGATTATCAATTATATTTTGATAATGAAACTGGAAAATTGACTTACGAGATGGCTAACAATGCTGCAAATACCTGGACTCAGGTGGGCGGAAGTGAATTAAATGGAAGTTGGGATGTGAATGGACAGTTAAATTTAGCTTCTCAAATTTATGCAAATACTAAATTGTATGTTGGGACGGGAAACAGTACGGGAGATGCAGAAGTATGGGAGTGGAATGGTGTAACTTGGACACAAATAGGTGGAGATGGTGTGGGGTCTAGTTGGAGTGCGAATACTTATGAGAGCGCGTTGTCTATGGCTGCAGATAGTACATATTTGTATGTTGGGTTAGGTTTGACAGCAAGTGATGGTGAGGTATGGCGATATACGTTTAGTAATGGTGTATGGCTTAAGATTGGTGGAAATTCGTTGAATAGTGGTTGGACGAATGGATATGAGGGTGTCTATAGTATGAAAATTGACAATGGGACTTTGTACGCGGGAGTGGGGGCAAGTTCTAATGATGCTGAGGTGTGGGCATGGAACGGCACAAGTTGGACAAAAATTGGTGGCGATAGTTTGAAATCAGGATGGACTACAACTTTTGAGACAGTTTTTTCGTTGGAGACTGATGGTACTTATTTATATGCAGGACTCGGTGCAAGTACGGGTGATGCTGAGGTGTGGAGATATTCTTATATTGGAGATGTATGGAATAGGATTGGTGGAGATGGAGATAATTCTGGTTGGGCAAATTCGACATATGAGTCAGTGTACGCACTGAAACTGGTTGGAAGCAATTTGTTTGCCGGAATTGGTACGGGAGCCGGAGATGCTGAAGTGTGGAGATGGAATGGAACGAGTTGGACAAAGATAGGAGGTAATTCTTTGAACAGTGGGTGGACAACTGGATATGATGCAGTGTGGAGTATGGCATATGATGGGACGTATTTATATGCTGGTTTGGGATCTAGCGGTGGTGAGAATGAGGTTTGGCGAACTGATCCTGTTACTGTGTCGTGGACTCAAGTGGGAGGAGATGGGATTGGAGGAGGATTTGGATCTACAACTCATACTGCCATTGAGTCATTAACTGCGAATGCGGGGGTGATTTATGCAGGAATTACGTCAAATAATGGAACAAGGACAAGCCAGGTTTGGGCGTTGGATGGTGGAAGTTGGACTCAGTTAGGTGGAGATTATGTGAATGGTAGTTGGGGATTCCGAGGTGTGAGGACGGTGGAAACCCTAGTTAATGCCAATGGTAAGTTGTATGCCGGAATGGGTTATAACGATGCCGGAAATGCATTAGTATGGGAATATGATGGTGATACATGGAGACTAATCGGTGGACAAGGGAATAATTCTAGTTGGGTACCAAATGCTTATGAAATGCTGATATCGGGAATAAGTTACAAAGGTGATTTGTACGTTGGTTTGGGCGTAAGCGCAAATGATGCTGAGGTCTGGAAATGGAACGGCACAACATGGAGCCAGATTGGTGGAGATTCTCTTAATGGAGGGTGGACTACTAATTTTGAAGAAGTAGATTCTCTGGCTGTTGTGGGAGATACTTTGTATGCTGGACTAGGAGCTAGCGCAAATGATGCTGAGGTGTGGGCATGGAATGGAACAGATTGGACTAAAATCGGTGGTGATTCTTTAAACGGTGGATGGACTACTAATTATGAACGGGTAACCGGATTAACTGTGTATGAAAATAAGTTGTATGCAGGATTGGGATCAAGTGCAAATGATGCTGAAGTATGGAGATGGGATGATGGGAGTTGGACAAAAATGGGCGGGGATGGTGTGAATGATAGTTGGACTACAGGGTATGAGCAGGTAGAAGTATTGGCAACTAGCGGTAAGCTATACGCTGGATTAGGTACAAGCTCAGGAGATGCAGAAGTTTGGGAGTGGAATGGCTCTGGATGGAGTTTGATTGGGGGTAATGAAGTAAATAATAGTTGGACTTTCGGGACTTACGAGAGAGTGAGAACGATGATAAATTATAATGGATATTTGTACGCTGGCCTTGGTAATACCACAAATGATGGTGAGGTTTGGCGCTGGGATGGGACGACTTGGACACAAATTGGCGGTGATTTGTTAAATAGCGGTTGGAGTAATACGATTGAGGAAGTAATAAGTTTGGCGGTATATAAGGGCAAGCTTTATTCGGGAATTGGTAGTTCACAAAATGTAGATGCTTCTGTTTGGAGTTATGGAAATAATGGATTTTTGCAATCTAATGTTTCGAGTTGGGATACTAATTGGAATCATGTAGCTGGAACTTATGATGGAACTACAATGAAGTTGTATGTAAATGGAGTTGTGGATGCAACGACGGTAACGTCTCAACTTTTGCCGGATTCTAGTCGGAGTTTGTTAATTGGTTCAAGCTATGGAGCAAGAAGTAATGGAAGAGACGAAGGATATTTTAAAGGAATGATGGATGAAGTGCGGATTTCAAATGTGACTCGGAGCAGTTTTATAAATAATACATATACTACAGATGCTCAAACGATACGTCCTTTAAGTGCGGTAATGACATCTCAGGTGGAGGTGTTTGATTCATTTAGTGCTGTTGAAACAACAAATGGTGGAACTATTAATTACAGATTGTCAGATAATGGAGGGAGTAGCTGGAAATATTATTCTGGAGGTAATTGGATTGTGTCTACTGATTTGACGCAAGTTAATAGTGCGAGTGTGATAAATACAAATTTATTATCTTTTCCTGTTGGATCTGGTGGAATAATGTGGCAGGCAGTACTAATAGGAAATGGAAGTTTACCTGTGTATGTAAGTGATGTAACTGTAGGTGCAATTGCGGATGCAGTATCGCCTGAAAACCCAAGTAGCTTGATATCATTAAGTAATGTGGGAGGAAGTGCCATAAGCACGAATAATTGGTATGGACATAGTGCTCCATATTTTAGTTGGTCTGGGGCCAGTGATGATGGAGCTGGAGTTGATGGATATTATGTTTATTACGGTACAGATAATACAGCAGAACCACAAACTGCAGGAGTTTATCAAACAGGGACGACGTACACAGCGGGATCAATGGTTGGTGGGACAACTTATTATTTGAGAATCAAAGCTAAGGATAAAGCAGGAAATTATGCAGGAGATATATGGTCTCCATTTGTTTATAAATATGATAGTTCTGCTCCAAACAATCCTCCTGGAGTCGCAGTTAATCCGGCTGGGTATGCTGCTATGAATTCGTTTACGTTTAGTTGGCAAGCTGGCACAGACAATGGGGCGGGAATTGCAGGATATCAATATAAAACTGGAGCAAGCGAAGGTGTTTTGGCTGATTGGTCAAGTACAATTAGTGCGACGACGGTGAGTTTGGATGATGCTGCTTATACGAGCGGACAAAATGTGTTTTATTTGAGAACAGTTGATAATGCAGGTAACGTATCAGCAAGTACTTTGCAGGTGTCATATTATTTTGCAGGTGATGGACCAAGTGCTCCACAGAATTTGACGGTATCACCTGAATCAAATACGACAAACTCATTTGCATTTTCGTGGCAAGCACCAGCTTCTCACTCGGGAACTGAAGGTTCTTTGACTTATTGTTATACGGTTAATACTTTACCATCTGAGTTGAAGTGTACGTATACAAGCCCTGGGGCGACGGCGTTATCAGCTAGTTCTTTTGCAACGCAGGTAGGTTTGAATGTGCTTTATTTAGTGGCAAAAAATAGTAGTGAGTTTGGGGGAGTAGTTAACTATGGAGCTCACGCAAGTGTGTCGTTTACAGCTAATACTGCGGCTCCTGGGGTACCACTTAATCCTGATATTGCTGATGTATCAGTCAAAAACAGCAGTTCGTGGAAATTAGCTGTGTCGTGGGAGCCACCAAGTGATTCAGGAAGTGGAGTTTCTGTTTATGAAATATATCGTTCGGATGATGACGTATCTTATGAACGAGTGGCTAGTACTACAGGAATTGCATACGTGGATACTGGTCTCTTGCAAAAAAAATATTATTACAAGGTGCGTGGTTGTGACAATGTGAATAATTGTGGTGTTTATACAACTCCCGTAAGTGAATTACCCACAGGCAAATACACTGTGCCGCCAGCGTTGTCTTCAGGTCCTGTGGTGAGTGCAGTAACAACTAAACAAGCAACAATAAGTTGGGGGACTGACCGGGTATCTGATTCAAAAGTACAGTACGGAATTAGTGCAGGATCTTACTATGAATCTGAACCATCTAATTCATTGGCTGTAACTGATCATACAATTGTTTTGGCTAATCTTTCGCCAGGAACTACGTATTTCTTTGTGACGAAGTGGACAGATGAAGATGGGAATACGGGAGTAAGCACTGAAAAATCATTTACTACGGATCCTGCGCCAAGCGTTAAGGACGTGCAGATAAAATCGTTGGGATTAAGTGGAGCGAATATACAGTTTATATCGATGGGAGCATCTAAGGTTAAAGTTTATTATGGAGAAACAACTGGCTTTGGCGGCGTGTTATCTTTGGAAACTTCAACGGCTGAATCAACCTATGTCGCTTCGCTTGAGGACCTTAAAGATGGGGTCAAATATTATTATCAGATTAATGCTTTTGATAGTGAGGATGCTGAATATGAGGGAACAATACTAAGTTTTACTACTCTACCCCGGCCTAAAATAAGTAATGTAAGAATTGACCAAGTGAAAAATAGTGCTCAACCTTCGGTGCTGGTAACTTGGACAACTAATACAAAGACAAGTAGCATAGCCACGTTTTTCCCTCAAAGTAAACCAGAGCTTGCACGAGATGAAGTAAATGTGGATTTAAAGCAAGGAGCACATCAATTGTTAGTTAAAGGTTTGAATCCAGAGACTACTTATGTATTGATAGTCAAAGGTAGAGATGGTTCTGGAAATGAAGCTCAATCGGATCAACAAACATTTACTACAGCAACTGATACACGCCCGGCTCTGATTACTAATCTGCAGGTCCAGGGCGATATCCAGACTACTAATTCTGGACAAGATGCAACAGCTCAGTTGGTAGTGACTTGGACAACCGATGAACCAGCGACTTCGCAGGTGGAGTTTGGAGAGGGTACCGGGAGTGTTTATGCACAAAAGACTCAAGAAGATGCAAACATGACGTTGGATCACATGGTTGTGGTCACCAATTTAGTTCCATCTAGGGTTTATCATTTGCGGGCAGTATCAAAAGATAAAGCTAGTAACCAAAGTGTTTCAATTGACACAGTAACTATTACACCAAAAGTAACAGAAAGTGCGTTGAATTTGGTAATTTCTAACTTACAGCAAGTATTTGGATTCTTGAGTGTTTTGCAACAATAAATATATGAATAATTACCTGATTGAAGTCAAAAATTTACAAAAAGTATTTCATGTAGGATCACAAGATGTACAGGTTCTGCGGGGAATAAGTTTTGTGGTTATGCCGGGGGATTTTACGATTATTATCGGTCCTTCAGGTTGCGGGAAGTCGACTCTACTGCATACGATTTTGGGGTTGGAACCGCCGACTGATGGGGAGGTTTTTATGTTAAATAAAAATTTGTATGATAAGACAACAGAGGATGATAGAAGTGAGTTTCGCAAGCGTCACATTGGAATGATTTATCAGCAACCAAATTGGGTGAGATCTTTGAATGTAATTGAAAATGTAGCATTTCCTTTGTTGTTGTTGGGCGTAGAGAAAAAAATGGCTACGGAGAGAGCTTTTTTGTCTTTGCGGGAGGTAAAGATGGAGCGATGGGCTACAAATTTTGCAAGCGAGTTATCCGGTGGTCAGCAACAAAGGGTGGCGTTGGCAAGGGCACTTGTAGTGAATCCTGATATTATTATTGCTGATGAGCCTACAGGGAATTTGGATTATCAAGCTGGTCAGGATGTAATGCAGTTATTGTCGGATTTGAATAAAAATTCTGGTAAAGCAATAGTGATGGTGACACACGATTTGGAGTATTTGAAGTATTGCAAAAGAGCCGTGCAGCTCTTGGACGGTAAGGTGGTAAATGTGTATGATGGTGAAAGTGTTAATGATTTGATGGCGACATTGCCGATGAAACGTGGAGTTACTCAAGAACAAGTTAACAAAGCTAATTAAATTATGGAACCTGTTGTTACGCCAATTGTCAGCCAAAAAATTGTTGAGCCAATTAAGTTAAGTCGATGGAATAAGTTGTGGAATGTTTTATTGAAATGGAGGAAAGCGCCGTTGGCTCCGTTTAAGTTTGTTATCTGGGGAACTGCGAGATTGTTGAGTTTTAATTTCCTTTTAATTTTTTTCCTATTTTATAGATTTGCGTTTAGGATATTTAAATTTAGGTTGATACCACCGGTTATTAGATTGAAAGCTTTGAGTTTGATTGATCGGGTGTATCGCAAGTTTACAACTAGTAAGACTCCGATGGAGACAATTAGTCGGGTTAATTTGATTGAAATGGCATTACGGAATATGTTTTATAAGAAATCACGAGCAATTATTACTGTTGGTGGAATGGCAGTTGGAGTGGGGTCGATAGTTTTTTTAGTGTCAATTGGTTATGGATTACAAACATTGGTAATTTCTCGAGTAGCTAGATTGGATGAACTGCGACAAGCGGATGTAAGTACGCAACCTGGGAGTAGAGAGAAAATTAATGATGCAACTCTGGCTCGGTTGGTGGATATGCCTGAGATTGATAAATCTCTGCCGATGATTGCGTCTGTGGCTAGAGTAAATTTTAATAATAGTGTTTCGGATGTACCGGTGTATGCTGTTACAAAGGATTATTTATCTGCGTCAGCAGTTAAACCTGTGCAAGGAGATTTGTTTGATTCAAATGATTTGGTATTAGCTGTAGATAATCGGGATGGTAAGGTGGCAGGAATTGAAACTGAGTTGATTGAGAATGCAGTGTTTGGAGGAGAATTGGGAAAGATGGATTTTGAGATTTTGCCAGGTGAGTGGCTTAAAGTGCGTAAATCACCTAGTCGTGAAGGCAAAGTCATTGGCTATACTAAACGAGCGGTAGGAGTGCAATTGGGAATTGAAGTTTGGGGTGGAGTCTATCAAGAGTCAGGAGTTTTGGCTAAGGATATTGATAGTGGTGAGGATTTGGCTCCATGGATAAAGGGAGAGTTCGAAGTTTGGAGTTTGGCGAGTTGTGATAATAATGATGATAGTTGTATTGACGGTAAGTATCAAAGAATGGTTGATAATACTGGAACTGGATTAATGGAAAGTGGATTTGTGGCGGAGGTAAATATGAAAACTCTTTCGAGCCGAAAAGTTGGGAAAGTGTTAGGGTTACAGGTTTTGGGTGAGGAACTGGTCGCAAGTGATGAGGCAAGCCTTGAGGCAAGTGAGAGTGCTGATTTGGGGTTAATTCAAACCGCTGATGGGTGGGTTGAGGTAGGGACTGATTCGGCAAGTTTGAATCAGGCAAAGCAAGTTGAGTTGCCACCCTCCGCCAAACGGCAAGCTGTGATTAATGGAGCCTTGGTATCGATTTTGGGATTGAATCCAGCTGAAGCGGTTGGGAAGACGATGTCGGTTTCGTTTGTGGTTGTGAGTGATTTGTTGGGTGTTGACGAAAAACTCGAATCAGTAGCTCAAGATTATACGATTGTCGGAGTAGTCCCTGATGATAAGACACCGTATTTTTATGTGCCATTTATAGATTTGCGAGGTCTCGGAGTGGTTAATTATTCACAGCTTAAGGTCGTTGCAAAAAATAATGGATTGTTGGCTGATGTTCGGAAGAAGATCGAGTCATTGGGCTTCTCTACTCGCTCGGTGGCAGATACTGTAACTCAGATTGAACGATTGTTTGCGACATTACGGACAGTTTTGGCAGTACTGGGAATTGTAGCGTTATTGGTGGCAGCATTGGGGATGTTTAATACTCTAACAGTTTCGTTACTGGAGAGGACTCGGGAAGTTGGATTGATGAAAGCGATGGGCATGAAGTCGCATGAAGTTCAGGAGTTGTTTTTGGCTGAGTCAATGGTGATGGGATTCTTCGGGGGATTATTAGGAATATTTATGGGTTGGGCATTGGGTCAGTTGGCAGGTTTGGGTTTGTCTATTTTTACGGTTCCAAGAGGTTTGGGGTATTTGAGTATTTCGGATTTGCCAATTGGATTTGCACTGGGAGTATTTAGCCTGTCATTGTTAGTCGGGGTGGGGACAGGAGTTTATCCAGCACGCAGAGCTACAAGCATAAGTGCGTTGAATGCGATGAGATATGAGTAGAAATCGTGATTAAACTTATTTTGCAGGAGAAGTGAATTGGGCTGGTTTGGAGTAGAACATGAGGAAAATTAATGGCAGAATTCCTAGGGTATTAAAAATTACTAGACAAACAAACCATGCTTTTTGGTTAGCACGAGCAGCGTGCCAGAGAGATATAGCTTTGAGTACAAGGTCGGTAATTATTAAACTGATGAATATCCAACCAAACCGAGTGATTAGATCTATTAGTTGTGAATCGGGAATGTCCATTGATTATGAGTTTACACTTTTTAGGGTTGGTATGTAAATACAGATGTGAAAATGGTAATTATGGTGTAAACTACGGGACATATGAGTGAGCTGAGTATGCACCAGAAAGCTGTGGTTATGCAAAGTGCTTTTAGAGAATCTAGCAGATTTATTAGGAACGAATATTTGCCTAATTTTAGAAAGTTTGATGGGAATTGTGTAGATGCAGAAGTTGGGACGGTGGCTCATTATAGAAATTATTTGAATAGGAGTGGGCATTATAAATTAGAGTTAGCGATGTATGATGAGTTGACCCGAAGATTGGCAGTTGAAGCTAATGGTAATGTTAGAAGTTTATTAGATGATAAATGGACAGGTCATAGCCGGTTAATGGATGCTCATATTAATTATATTTATGGATGGTTTGCTTTGGATGATTGGGAAGATAATAGTCTGTTTAGAGGAGATCAAGTAGCGTATCATGAGATGTATAATCCGCAAGCTGCGCAACGTGTAT
This sequence comes from uncultured Gammaproteobacteria bacterium, assembly GCA_964444295.1. Lineage (GTDB taxonomy): Bacteria > Patescibacteriota > Microgenomatia > CAYXHB01 > CAYXHB01 > CAYXHB01. The sequence goes on from CAYUGO010000007.1 coordinate 18,859, forward strand.
TTGTGGATGCGAGAGATCAGTTATTGGATAATATGGCTGCATTTGGAGCCGTGGGATTGAGCCGGCTGGAAAATGCAGTAGGTAAATTGGATGATGAATTGAAGGTTGAGGTTGCAGATAATTATCATGTTATAGATCTTGATAATCAACACAAGCCTGATGTTATGATTGGTCATTTGGGAGCCAAATCTGGAAGAATGCTTGAAATTATTAGTTGTGTAAGTGAGACAGTGGCTGATAAAAAAATAAATGGTAATGTTAAGATGGGTTTGCAATCAGCAACTGAAGGAATGTGGTTAGCCAATGACTTTAAGGATTGGACTCAATCGGGGATTGTTAGGTGGGGAGAGTTTAAATCTGGTCGGATAAATATGCCAATGGCATGGATGTTAGGTAGGTTATCAGAAAATGAGCGACAGTCGATGTTGTCTAATATTGATTTTTTATGGGATAAATATCTACCTACAACAGATCGTCAGTTGGGGATTGAGGAGAAATTAGATGTAATGTGGGATTGTGAAAGCGATCGTGGAGTGCAGGCTGGTTTTAATCTAATTGAGAATCAATTATGGGAAACTAAGACAGTAAGAGATCTTTGGGGAGTTGTCGGTAATCGATTGGGAAGTGCTATGGAGTGTAGTGCTCAAGCTAAATCATCAGCGCTAGATCTGTATTTGGGAGCTACTATGTATCATGTTGGAGAAAAAGGAATGAGATTGACAACAAAGAGAGTTTTGGGATAAACAAAAAAACCGCCTCGGTTTGATGCGAGGCGGTTACTGGTAGGATTTCTGGCGGTGGTTTCCTCTATTTTAGACTGTTGATGGTCTTTAGAGGTTATTCGATTGTGTGTGAAGGTAATGCAGAGGGTGCGTCTAGAAATAGTTGGCGGTATTCCATGCTACTGATATTGACAGGAACTGCTTCTGTCGTTCCTTTGCAGCAATTTAGTCTATAAAGATCTAGACTGTCTCCTTTCGTGAATGCCCGTGTTTTATTGCCTGATAGGTTTGTGGGAGGTACTTGGTAGATATCTCCACCAATTGATACGATGTGAGGTGCATTGAGAATAAGCATTACTTCTTCAATCCTTTCTCGATGTGTGTTGTGAATGTGCCAGAAATAACCAGTTAGGATATTATAGGTTAGTAATATCTTAGAGTCAATTGAGCCAATAGATACCCGCATTTAGGTACGTGGCAAAAGAGACCCAGGCAAGGTAAGGCGCAAGCAGCCAAAAGGCACTGCGAGAAATTGGTTGGAAGAGTCGCATGGTCTGGATAATTGCAAAAAATAAACTTCCTATGGTTATAAGCCCAAAGAGTGGAGATCGGAATCCGAAAAACATAATACTCCAGAGAAGATTTAGACCCAGTTGGATATAGAACCAATCAGTAGCTTGGGTTCGCTTGGGAGATGATTTGGTATTCCAAACCAGGTAAAGAGATATGCCTATGAGGATATATAGCAAAGTCCAGACTGGTCCAAAAATGGTATTGGGAGGATTGAGAGGTGGTTTGATTAGAGCGGGATAAAAATCCTGGAGTGATTGGATGGTAAATAATGATCCAATTGCGCCTGCAGATAAGGATATGGCGATGCTGGTAATAAGTTTAGGGAGTGACACTATATCTAGTTTAACTCTTATTAATATAAAAAGTGTAGAGTTAAAAAAAGATAACAATTAGTTGATATTTGCAGCAATGTTAAGTAATTTAGTAAGATTTTTCGATATGCTCTGAATGACGAAAAAGAATGAGAGCTAGAATGTTGAGTGTATTGTCATCTGGATTGAAATGGAGAGATCTTTTTTATTTAATCTTATATTTTTATCGTCTTACTGTGTTCCAAATTTAGTTAAAAATTAAGTAAGTAACGCGGGATCTGGTGAGTAGGATATATTTAAGGGATAAGATTGAAATTGAGATATGAAAAGGATATATATTTTTTGAAAAATAGGAAAAAAAGCCACCCTATGGTTAAGGGTGGCGATTGACTTAGTAAGTCAGCTGCTCTGGAATTCGGGCAAAAACATCTGTGCGTGGGGGTTGTCCTTGGTTATCAAATAGACTTCTCGGCACGTAATCTCTGATCTTCGGACCGGCGATGATTGTGTTGGGATCGAGTCGGACGAGAACTTCATGAGTTCCCGAGATTTCGATTATGGTTGCGTCTGCTTCGAGTCGCCAGTCTGGATTATCGGGAGAAGCGAGGTAATGAACCTGTTGTCCTGGACGGAAAGTATTAATATTATCCGGTGTAACATAGCGCATAGTCACTTTTAGGCTCCTCTCTAGAGCATGATGGAAATGTGCTAGACACAGTAAGTTGTGTCTTAATTATGTATTTTACTCCTTTTTGGGAGATTAGGAGATAATTGTTAACAAAATGGGAATGTTTTTTAAGTTATTTAATTAAGATTAATAGAATAGGCAAAAAAAGGTCCGGCACACTTAGTATGCCGGACCGATAAGTTAGATTGGAACTTTGGGAAGTGACTTTTTAGTCATTCCCTTCCTTTCTTCCCTCCTGGTGAGGGATTTTATTTTTGTGGGGTTTATACTGGGAAGTTACCACAACGGTAGCTTCCCAAAAAAACTCCTTTCGGTTGGGGATCATGGAGGGCAAAAGCCCTCCATGATCCTTGGGTTAGTAAATTACGATAGGGTGGATTAGGGGGTATCAAATCCAGTGTTATTACAAATTTTGGTTTCTTGGCCGACCCAAGAACGGAATGGTTACCGTGTATTTGGCGTGGCTAAACTAAATTTGTAATTTTGTTTTTTTATACCCCTTTATGGTGGCTAGGCATTGTATAGAACACGTAGTTCTATATAGTTCGTGGCCTTCCACCCTAAATACAAGTGCGCATATGCGTTCCTTTCTTTGTTTACACCTTTGAAAGGTGACGATAATGGGAAGCCCCACGATCTGGATGGCGATTTGCCGATCCGCATAGGGCGCTTCCACACTTTGCCGTCAAAATTCTGACAGCCAGCTAGACACAAGGTATTATGCCTATGTGGCTGTCAGAAGTAATAAATTTCTATATAAATTTAAAGTACTCATCCTTAAATTAATAAGAACGTGAGAGGGATAATATCACCTATAATTATTATTGTCAAGACTATAAGACAAGATGAAATAATTGGGATATAATAGGGTTTCGCACGTTGAATTAACAAATTAAAACTAAGGAGAACTACTATGTGGAGTTCTGACTGGTGGTGGTATGGTTATTATGGAGTTTCTTTAGTAATTGCACTATGGAAGTTAGAGTATGCAGCTGTTCGTACTCTGAATAACTATCCCCATCACAGACCTCTCTTCGATACAGTAACGAAACGTTATTTGATTGAAGCGGTGTTCTGTATAACGTTTGGACTTATAGGGTGTGTAGTGATCTATTTCATGAGTTTAGATGAAAGGAAAATAGCAAAATGACACTTATAGATTGGGTACAACTTGGAGCGTCATTGTTTTTGGGTGTTCTGGGGTTGTATTTGGTTAAGTATGCTGTAATAAAAATACAAATATGGTCAGTGTCAGAATCTAGTGTTTTAGAGGAGGAGGTGGCAACTAAATTGAAACAAGGCACTGTATGTTTGGTGGCAGTAGTAATTTGGATGTTATTGCCTTAGTTATTGATGATAACGTGTGAGCACACATTCTGTGAAAACAGGTGTGTGCTTTTTTTTGTTGTAGAAATAAAGCCCACATTTCTTCTAATTTTCTTTAATCTTTTTGACGACAATGTCAGAAATGTAAAGGAAATTAGTATGACGAAATGTGGGCTTGAGGTGATAATATTACTTAAATTGATCTAGGAATTTGGGTGTAAGTTGAACTTGGTCCCCAAATGTGGTGATTAGACCCACATTCTCGATAGATGCGAGGCTGGCTCCAATTTTTTCGTCATCAATCGATGGCAGTTTGTGACGAAGTTGGAGACAGAGTGTGCCTGAGTTTAGAGGTTGGCTATGATCGATACTTTGGGCTGAAAGGACATTGCCCATCGTTCGATATACCTTTCGCTCAATACTAGGAGGAAAAATCTTCGGATCAAATATGAAACTTCTTGCTTGAGGCATGAGGTTCTCACTTTCTGTGTTTTGAAAAATCAAAGTACAAAATTATCAGGAATTGATTTTAAGTCTAAACGTTAAATTGGTCAAATAATAACAAGAATTTTTAATAAATAGTCCTATAATATTTACAAATGAATAATTTAGTAGTAAAATATGCCGACAATTTCAATTTCATCGATTACGGTGAAGGGTTGGGATTGTAAGCAATTTGAAAATTCAACCCAAGGAGAAAAGATTATGAATAAGATTATCTTGATGTTTGTAGCGGTAGTCTTGTTGTCAAGTTGTGTTAGTAACACGCCAAATGTGATCGGCGTTACTACCGATCAAAATAACGTCCGAGTTTCTTTTGATTCAGGAGAAGCGATTCATCTGGATCATGAGGCAGTGTTGGATATTATCCAAAGAGCTGCAGAATATGGTGGTGGATTCTTCTTGCCTGCAGATCGAGGTGTCTGGATTGATTCGGACACGATCGCTTGGCAAGGACGCATGATCGCGGTTTTTGATCATGCAGCTTGTCGCTTGGGTAATTTGTATGTTTTTAATAATAGTACAGGGACTTTTGAATGCATCGGTCTAGAAGAATTAGACCGAATACCTTGGATTGAATAGGAAGTAGGGCCTCTCACCTGTAGTTAGGTGAGGGGCTTTTTTATGAAAAAAGCGCCCATCCTGGGGACGGGCGCTACTAGGATAATCAAATTATTCGGCTGGGAAAATGTTACTCGCGTCGATTTGACCATCTTTTATGGTTATCAAATGTTGATTTGCTAGTGTATTAAGTGAATTTACGATTTGAGGTTCATTCAAACTAAGTACGGATCTTAGGACTTGAGTTACTTCTGTCTGCGGTAGACAAGTTGTATCATTTCCGGCCATTATGGTGCCGATTTGTCGGCAGACTTTTGATGTCTGAGGATCAAGTTCTTCAAATTGATCAGGACTCCATACAAACATATGTGGATTACACATAAGATATCCTTTCTATGAATTGATTATCCTGTAGGAA
>CAYUGO010000008.1:0-23475 GCA_964444295.1 uncultured Gammaproteobacteria bacterium
AACCCTTCCCTCCTCAAGGCATGGATGATGGCATGATGGGTATGTAAGGCTTCAAGAAGATTTCAATAAATTGAAGAATAAGCTGATAATAATCTTCTCCGCTTAAATTAATCGATTAAGTTACTTTAATTAAATTTGACAATTCCAGGAATAATTTCTTCGCTGATGTGATGTTGCCCGAAATAATTACGCGCGCTAACAAAACCACTCACAGCTCCTTGATACAGTTTATGTGGGTTTTGTTCATGTGGTTTAACCTCTCTATCACTAGAACTGGGCGCGATAAACTCAATGATTGGACTGCTATCCATCCCAAAATTACTATTTCTGATTATATACTCCACAGTTTTGTTATAGCTTGAAGATAAGCTCAGGCATTGTTGGGCAGCTATGGGGTATTTCTTAATTCGTAGTGCCATAGAAGTAAATCTATCTGTCATAGTTAACTTGCGTCCCTTTCCAATCGGACGAGTCAGAAGACACAGTACATGCGTACAGCCATCTTCTAGTGCCTGCTGGATAGGGATTCCTGTAGTGGATAAGCCTCCATCAAGTAGCTGATTTTCATCAGGTAATCCTGCAGCCAGTGGAACAAAACAACTGTAATACATAGCTTGCAAAATTTTCTCAGGGCTTGATACATCCATTCTAGTCACAGCTCCAGTTTGGGCATGAGTCGCAAAAAAGTTAACTTGAGAGTGCTTACCAATAATTTGCTCATAATCAATCATTGCTTGACTTGTAATTTGTTCAATTAAACTTCCCAGTTTCAACACAGGTTTGCCCCGGAATATCTCAGTAAGTTTAACTAAATTTCCCCTTGCCAAATTGTTGTAATAAAAGGCAATGCCTGTCTTTGCCTGACCCGTCAAATAACAAACTGTAGCGGGAGTTCCCGCCGAAACAGCATAATAAGCATCAAAGACATTACGGATATCCAACTCTTCCATCAGAGCCACAGATCCAGCGCAAACTGTGCCTCTCATTCCTCCACCCTCGACGACCAATCCTAATTTATAAGCATCTTTTCGTTCCCCAAAAACACTGTTGTCATCTTTCCTTGACTTGATCAAATCTAATATGGTTATCTTTTTATCACTTCTCACAACCAATCATTATACGCACTTTTTCTTCAAAATATCAAAACCTAATATTCTCTCATTCCGTATTTTTCAATTCCAATTTGCATTCTTATCTGTTATCCTCAACCCCAAAAATTTAAATAAATCAACCTTCACTTAACGAGCATTTTCCTGTCTCGTTTCTATTTAGACGTTATCCCACCAATTACGGTCAAAGGATTAACCTTGCGCCCTTGATCAATTACTTCCAAATGCAGATGATTGCCAGTGGATCTACCAGTGCTTCCGACTTCTCCGATTATCGACTCAGTAGTCACGGTCTCCCCTGTATAAGCTTTGATCCTACTCATGTGTGCGTATAGTGATTCCAAACCACTTCCATGATCGACTTTGACATAATTGCCGTATCCAGAACTACCGTGAATTGATTCAATTACCTTGCCTTTCATAATTGGATGAATTGGGTCACCTTTTTGACCTTTGATGTCCAGAGCTGCATGGCCTGGGATGTACCCTTGGGTTAGGATTAATGGCTCAAGGGGGAGCCTCACTGACTCAGTAGTTTTAATTAATAAACTCGCCTCTTGTGATAGCGTCAAAGAGTTCAAATCAAGTGAAGAATTCTCAGCATTAATCAAATCAGGAGAAGTTGCCAATATCAAGAATGCCAGTGGCAGGATCAACAATCCCAATGATTGACGAGCAAACTTGTGTTCGAACTTACGCCTCCAGCTAACTGACCAATGTTTATAGAAAATCTTAAATCTCCACTTCTTATATCCCAAATACTTAATCATCCTTACCAATATGTTCAAGGACAACTCAACGAGTCCGATTAGCAGATATGTCAGTGGTTTACCTAGTCCTGAAATCAACTGGAAGAAAAATGGCAGCCCAGCTCTCAGTAGGGAAATTGTTTCCATAGTACGTGGCGCGTACCCAAAAGTTGTCTTGTGAGTATTGCCACAATCATGTAGATTTAACCCTAAGGTCAAATTCACATCCGATAAGTATACTCAATTATGCTAAATATGTCAAAACTCTCTATATTCGTCACGTCAAATTGTGAGACCTGGAGGGGAATTGAACCCCTGTACACGGTTTTGCAGACCGTTGCTTAAGCCACTCAGCCACCAGGTCAGGTGAATGTTATTGTACCAAAAAACCGCTGACATTATATGCCAGCGGTTTTCATGCCCAATCCTGCCCAATTCACTTTATTTAACCGAAACCTGAATTTTCTTAGGTTTGGCTTCTTCTTTCTTAGGTAATGTCAATTTAAGAACACCATTCTCAATTACAGCTTGGGCTGTATTGGCATCAACTGCGGTGGGCAACGATGTAGTATATAGATATTGAAAAGCCTTAGACTGTCGATAAACAGTTTTCTTCTTTTCTTTGTCTGATTCATTTTCCTGATGTGCTGCTTTAATCGTAACAGTGCCTCCTTCAATTGAAATATCGACTTTTTCTTGAGGAACTCCAGCTACAACTGCCTCAATTACAACTGCATCATCAGTTTCATATACACTTAATTCTTGATCAGACTGATCAATCCATTCATTTTCCCACATAGATGGCAATTGCCATAAAGATCTATTAACTGAAAATGGGTCTCTAATTCTTATAGCCATAATATATGCCACCTCCTTTCTTTTTAGCACTTATATATGCTAAGTGCTAAAAATATATTACCAAACTCTGTATCTTTGTCAACAATTATTTCAAGTAAGTATTGATATTCACCAAGTGTTGATCATACGTCTTAGCAAAATGAGTTATACCATTGTTGTCTGTTAAATAATAATAATTCTCGCTTTTAATAGGATTATGAGCAGCCAAAAGCGTGTCTTTACCAGGATTAGCAATAGGTGCAGGTGTGAGCCCGACATTCAGATAAGTGTTGTATGGTGACACTAACTCTTTATCCTCACTGCTGGGGCTGGGCCACCAATTCTCACACCCATCAACCACTGGGCAAATCCGAGTTGCTTTTACATACTGTAATGTAGCATCTATCTGCAGGGGCATTCCTGCCTCAAGACGGTTAAATAAGATCCCTGCTACTATTTGCCGATCGCTTTCGGTTTTTGCTTCTCTTTCCAGCAAAGAAGCTACAGTTGTTAATTGATATTCATTATATGCCTGAGCTTGTCCTTGAGACTTCATCTGTTGCACTATTTCCAAGTATCTATCGTGCATGACTTTTACAATTTTCTCCGTTGAAGCGAATACCTCGAATTGATAAGTATCAGGAAACAACGCACCTTCCATCTTCTGGGTTAATGTCATAAATTCGCCCACACTATAATTTGGATTGTTACCTTCAAAGGCGGTTTCTAATGCCGTGGCAATTTGCTCTCGTCTCCAGCCTTCAAGGGTGGTTACCGCAATTCCGCTGGGGTTATTCTGCAACTTGCCAATTATTTGCATCAAATTCAGCGACGGATCTAGATAATAAATTCCTGCCTGGATCTTTTTATCTAAGCCTTTGTATCGCGCATATAAACCAAACATCAAGTCGCTTCTAATCAAGTTATCTGCCATCAGTTGTTTTGCTACCATAGTAGTAGTTGCCCCTGGAGCAATGATGAATTCAATTTTCTCAGAAGTTCCACTTACAGGCGTAGTCAGTATATGTTTCGTCCAGAGATAAACTCCTCCTGCTCCCAACAATAAGACTACTATTAAGCTAATTAGTAAATAACTAATAATTCGTAAACTATTTTTATTTTTCATATATCAAGCAAGTATACCAATAATTCCCAAATCAAAAATGAATTTTTCCCCCACCAAAATATTTCCAATGAATTAGTCATCGACTCTTTCGTATAGAAATCGTCGCAATATTTCACTAGCTGCCAAACTATGTTCGCCTTCCTTTAACTTCCCCACAGAAATTGCACTTGCGCGGGCTGTCTTAATCGCTTGTTTACTGCTATTTGCCTCATCCTGCAAATTAACCTTCATCTGCAATTTTTTTTCTAATTTTTTGCCCAACTCTTCTATTTCTTCTTTTAACAAACCTTGTGGGATTCCCAGTACAATCTCTCCAACTTCGTATTCTTCAATTACTCTCAATATATCGCTTATACATTTTTCTTCATTTACATACTTCACGCTAGCCAACGTAGACACGCCAAACATAGCATTTCCCACTGCCATGCCGATCCATGATTTACCGTAATCAAGACCCAGATACCACTGCTTTTTCATAAAGTTCTTCAATGCCCTCAAAAGGCACTAACCGTGATTCTACCACGAGGCGCTTGGCATAAGTGCCGGGTGGAGTGCATGTAATTAACTTCAAAGTTTTATCTGACAAATTTTGATCCAAAACATACATATCATCTGGATTAACCTCATACTTATCAGATACTTGATAGTGATACAAAACATTGTCGTACTCAATAACTATAGACTCACCATTTTTCAAAGTATGAAGCGTAGAAAAAATTGTTTTGTAATTCTTAGGATTATAAAACTGAGGTAAGACTGAATGACCAAAAATTACCGCCGAACCTAAGCTCCCCGGAGCAGCGGTGTTGTGATAATGAACTAGGCTTTTGGTCAAATCCTCGTTATGGATTTCCACTTTTGCTCTAATAATTTTCAAAGCTGGGATTGTAACGTAATAGATGTCACCAACGGGTTGCTCAACCTGTAAATTGTTAGTGTCTGCTCCCGCCACAAACCAAGAATTTGGATTATACAAATTATTATCACTCAACCCCAAAACTCGATTATCAGGCAAAGGCGATACATATGATCGGTTGCCTATTTCTGGTGCTACTAATCCTTGGTACCACAGTATTGGACCATATGCCCAGCCTCCTACCAGCAAAGCACCAAACACCAAAACACCAGCCACCAGCTTTGATCTAGTGGTTTTTTTGTAATATCCCCGATCAATCAAATAATATTTCACCATATCAATTATTCGTACTCAACCACGATGTTTATTTTTTGTGCATTAGGTGGATATTTATCAAACCACAAAGGCAGAGCAGGCCGTCGCACTACTACGGCATCAGATACATTAGGCAGACTCATCATATAAGTTTGCATATCAGAAGTATTTTGGCCTGCAATCTTTTGAGCAATTTTATCAATTGAAACTTTGGTTTTTACTTTAGCTTTAGCAATTCCATTAAATACAAATATATTATCTTGCGATTTTTCACTATCAATCTCAAAGTCCACACTAATATCTCCAATAGAGTCTTTATCACTCATATGTGCATTCACCAATTTTTCTTTTGCCACGGCCGTAATTTCATCAACATCATAACCAATTATGGTATATGTTAGAGTTCCCGTTGCGGTTACACTATCTGATTCACTATTAATTTCTTTATTAAAATTTATTTCTTTCCATTTAACACTGCTTGAAGTATCAACCAGTTCAATAGAGTTGTCTTTATCAGTCATTAGTTTGTCCAGAGCCTCAGTGCTTAATTGTTTTTTCAATTGATCTGTAGCTGCTTGTTGATCCAACTTAGAAACTACCTTTACTTCTTTGCTGCTGCCTCCGCTAAAAGCCTTATCGTTCCTCGCCAACAAAATACTTGACGAAAAGTTCGCCACTCCAAAGGCAGTGCTAGCTCCGATATTTGATTCGGCACCTAGCTTTTCTGCCGTTACTTTGGCGGTTGCGACACCCGGAGAAAATGGCGTTGTTTGATTGGATAGATCTACACTTTTCGAAGCAATCTTAACTGTTGTATCAAGTGTAAACACAAGTTTCTTAGCATCGGTTGTTGTCAACTTAGTTCCTGCAGCAAGTGTTCGCTCTACGTCAGTGTCATTAAAAATAGTCACCTCTCCTTGAGCTTTCTCTCCCACAGTAGCTTTGCCGGTTGAATTAACAGTGCTGCTGCCAGCTGCCTCACTTGTCTGCAATTTCCCAGCCAAGACCCCATTTTCCATATCAGATACTGATTTATCAGTATCAAGAGTCACCGTAAAATTTTCGTTAATATCTGTTGATTTAACTTTCATTGTCACCATAGCACTTGAGGATTTCCAAATCGCATACAATCCTCCAACTAATCCTCCGATTAATAGCAAACTAACAATCCCAATCACAATCCAGCGTAAGCTTTTTAATTTCCTTTTTCTAACTACAGGGGCTGTCTCAGCTGGGAGATTATCGCTTTTGATTATCGCAGGACCAGTTTCAACTACTGTCTGTGGAGGTTCAATTACATCACTAGTTCCAGAATCTGTTACATGAGGGTCAGTATTTAATTCATAATTATCAAAAGCATTCTCTGTCACTTCCCGAATATCTTGATCCCGTACAAAACCCAAAGACGTTAATGTCTTTGCATGTTCATGGAGAATCTCAGGATCACTAACGGGTTCTTTTCCATCCTCCCAAACTGACTCATCTTCACCATTTCCATTTTCAGCTTGTAATACACTTTCCTCTTCTTCAGACTCAGTTTTTACCTCGTCTGAATTGTCATCAGAATCGCTCTCTTCAACCGGGATATCATCTTCTAATTTTGGAGATTTCCCTCCAACTCCAGCAGCTACGGGCATGGCTTGGACGTCTGAATCTCGAGGGTGATCTGTCCTCGGCTCAGTGGCAAAAATAATTGCTTCTAATGGCAAATTAGCTGGTAGCATCGCAATATCCGGCAAATGCAAAAACCCAACTGCAGCCTCCTGCCAAGGATAAGACATTAATTGTTGGTGTAATCCGGTTAAATCTTGATCATTCCCCCACAGAATAATTTTGGGCGGTAGGTGATTATGCTTGAAATCCCCAATGGACCCTTTGACATCGTGCACGAAATCACTGCTTCTACGAAAAGTTGCCACACTATTTACCATCCCTTGAATTGCCAAACCGACTTCCAATTGTTCATCATCCACGCCCACAAGGATTCCATTCACAACTCCATGATGTACAGAGATAAAATTGACGATAGCTTCAATATTTCCTACAGTTCCTAGAGCTTGCAGGTCCAGTTTGGCTGATAATTGTTTTAAATACTGTCTGGCTTGCTCAGTCAATGAGCCATTCACACTCCAGGTTGATGGCAATCCGTATAGAACCTGATGAGGTTCATCAACTTGTTCAGGCAATTGTTCAATACACTCACCCAGCACACTATCTGCCTGTAATACCAATGATTCAATATCATCTTCTTTGTAGTCAACAATATTGCTCAAAGCCAAAACATTCACGCCTTCTCCTGGTTTCTTAACCCAGATCGCTGCTTGCACACAAGAAGTTGTAATCCGCAGAGCAAGTTGTGACGGCAGATTAATAACGGGATTATCGGTTTCTTTAGAAAAGCCTGGAAGTCTCATATTTATACGCTAGCTTCATTGTAACAACCTCTACAAGCACCTGACAAATGAATTAATAATTTTTCTACTTTTCTCCTTTCTGTCTCACCTAAATATTTCTTTAGCTATTTTCTTTCTCCCTCAGATACACCCGCCTCACTCCACTACTGACCGATTCTTGTTTGTATAATTCCAATCTTCCAATTTCTCCTGTATTTCCAACATGTGGTCCGCCGCACATCTCTTGTGAAATTATTTCATCTCCATCCTTAATAGAATAAACTTTAACCTGAGGAGGATATTTTTCCTCTGGCACACACAAAGCTCCCTTGGCAATTGCAGTTTCATAATCCATCACCTCAAAATTTACTGCTAAATTTCTATCCACCCAGTCCTGGATTTGCTGACTGATTTTTTCAATTTCATCTTCAGTTAATTTTTCTCCATGCACAAAATCAAATCGCAATCGCTCAGGTGTAATGTTGCTGCCTCTTTGTCGCACATGATCACCGAGTATTTTCCTTAGTGCAGCTTGTAATAAATGTGTAGCCGTGTGGAACTTCAACTCTTTATCTCCATGACTTCCCAATCCGCCCTTAAACATTCCCGCACTGGCTGTTCTTGATAAATCAGAGTGCTTTAGTTTTGCTGCTTCAAAATCTTCTTTTTTTAAATTTCCTCCCTTTTCTTTGACCAACTCTTCAGTTAGTTCGTAAGGAAATCCATAAGTTGATAACAAATCAAACGCGACTTCACCCGTAATTTCTTCCAGTTTCAAACTTTGCAACCGCTTCAACCCTTGTTCTAATGTTTTACCAAATTTCTCAATTTCACTTTCCAATAATTCTACGATTTTTCCTTCCTGACTTTTCTCAACATATACACCACGATACATACTTACAACTTTTCTTGCTGTTTGGCTCAGCATTGATTTCTCGACCTTATTCCCAGATAGTTCGCGCATTTTGACCACGGATCGTCGAATTAGTCTACGCAAAAAATATCCTTGTTGTTTATTGGCAGGTTCAATCCCTTGGGCAAGCATTATCACGCTAGCTCTCATATGATCCGCAATCACTCTCATGGCAATTTTATTTTCCCCATACATTTTTCCTGTTACTTTCTCAATTTCCCCAATAATTGGTGTAAAAGCAGCAGATCTAAAAATATCCGGATCATTATTCAACGTTCCCACAATTCGTTCCAATCCTCCTCCGAAATCCACATTTTTCTTTGGTAATTTCTCAAAACCCGTTTTTTCTTTCACATACTCCATGAACACATTGTTGCCAATTTCCAAATATCTCCCGCAATCACAATTTGGATGACATTTCTCCCCAAATTTTTTATCATGTTCAATCTCACTAAACTCATAAAACACTTCACTGTCTCCACCACCCGGCTCACCAATTGGCATATTTTCAGGTATTCCCGCTCGACTCCACCAGTTTTTCTTCGAGTTGTAATAAAAGACCCGTCCACCTTGCATTCCTTTTTCTCCGCCATCTTCCTCGCTTCCAATTTCTACAATTGACGCATCAACTCCTTTTTCTGCAAATAAATTTTTCCAAATCATTGCCGCTTCTTCATCTTTGGCAAGTCCGAATTTTTCATCTCCGCCAAACACAGTTACAAATAATTTCTCAGGATTAAGTCCTATTTCTTCAACCAAGAATTGAAAAAACCAACTTAATTGTTCTTTCTTAAAATACTCACCCAAAGACCAATTACCTAACATCTCGAAAAAAGTCGTGTGTCGATTATCGCCAACTTCGTCAATATCTTCGGCTCGGAAACAAGGCTGACTATCAACCAACTTCGTACCCATAGGATGCGGTTGTCCCAGTAGATAAGGTACTAATGGTTGCATCCCTGAACCTGTAAACAGCGTAGTTGGATCATTCTCAGGAATCAACCTCGCAGGTGGCACTATCGTGTGTCCACGTTTTTCAAAAAATTGTAAGAATTTACCCCGCACCTGATTGTGATCCATGAGGGGATTATACAAGATATTGTTTATTTAAAGGAAAGAGGACCATCTAATGACATAGCGTCCTTATTATTCAAAGTACAATTTTTAGTCTTTCTGTTTGACTCTTTTCTACATAATACTTAACTAATTCAGGTTTAATTTCAGGTAGTGAGATTTCTTCATTTGCAACTCTTTGAGCATTTATTTCAGGTCTAGGCAAACTAGCATCATACCTTGCCAGAATATCATATTTATCTGGTGAGATTTTTCTTAGTCGTTCAGGACTATTTAGGTAAGCCACCATACTTTCGCATATATCTTCACCTATATCTGTCTCTGCGTACTTACTTACGCATTGCTCCGGCTCGTTGGGGAAGTACATTTTATTTACAACTTTTTCACCGGTGACTTTGTGAACGTATATTGTTTCTCCATTTGGACCACTTTGAGTTTCCCAATCTGAGGAGTTTCTTAACGTTATCCAGGAAAATTTTTCATCCCAATCCTTTCTGAATTTTTTTTGAATTAAGTGTGTTATTTCATGAATTAACACACTTTTGAATCTACCGGCAGATGAATTGGGATATGGATTTTCTATATCCATTCCTTTCGAATAAAACTCTACCGTTTGCTGATGAATATGTGTTATAGCACTACAATCAGCTTCGTCTTCTCCTACCCATACAGGATCCCCTCGCTTATCATTAATCAATATATAACGTAATCTATTGATTGTTTCCGGAAATCTTGAAACCATCTCTGCCAAAACTTCCTCTGTGATTTTCAAATGTTCATCAGTCAATTGTGTCTCGTGATTAAAGTTATATATTGTTATTTGCCCCTTTCCCTCAACAGTTAATTCAATCTGTTCTTGAGGAAGACCTTTCTTTCGCCACTCGGGAGCATAATACCACTGCGATTTTTCTTTTCTATTTTTAGCAAACCAACTGTTGTCTCCATTAATGTCGGGGACTTCAATTGTAAATTGAGCCTCTTCTTCATCTTCAGTTCTTTCATATGTAAAAGGTAGAGGAGGTAATTTTTCAGTTTTATCTTCGATCTTTTCTGTTGGATTTATCCCAGTAAATTCGTTCATTTCCTCTATGATTACTTAATAAGTACTAAAAGTAAATCTTTACTCTTTCATCTCTCTCGCCAGCCTTGCAATTAATGCCGTCCATCCTGTTTGATGACTTGCCCCCAATCCTCGCCCACTGTCTCCATGGAAATACTCATAGAACCATAATAACTCTGGATGAAACTGTATCTCAGGGAACTGACCATTCTTCATCGAAGGCGCCAAATCTCCATTTTCCCCTACAAACAAAGCTAGTAATCTTACACTAAGCGCATCGGCAATTTCCCCTAAGTGTTTCTTCTCTCCTGAGTTATGGGGAAATTCAATCTTCCACCCATCGCCGAAAAATTTGTGATAAATGTGCAAAGCATCAATTAATAGATAGTTTATCGGGAACCAAATTGGACCTCTCCAGTTAGAATTACCGCCAAACATAGCTCCGGTAGATTCGCCGGGCTGATAATCAATCGAAAACCATTGTCCACCCAAATCAACTCCCACAGGGTTAACTTCGTGGAATTTTGACAACGACCTTATTCCATATAGAGACAAAAACTCACTGCTATCAAGCATGTATCCCAAAAGTCGTTTAATCTGAATTTCACTTGCCATCGAGAGCAGCAGCCTTGAGTTTTCCTCATCCTCTACCAAATGTCCATCTTGTGCCAAAAAAGGAAATTCTTGCTTAATTTCTTTGATCAAAGGTCTAAGTTCTTCCCACGAATCAAGCTCATCTTTACCCAAAGTCAAACTCGCAATCATCGGCATTAATCCCACGATAGATCTCACTGGTAAGGGTTTGCTTTGCCCGTCAGGTGTGTGCAATACATCATAAAAAAACCCATCATGCTCGCTCCACAGATTAACTCCAATATTTCCAATATGTGTACTGGCTTCTACAATCATCATAAAATGACGCAAAAATTTTCCAGCCAAGTCATGATATGTTTCGTTATTTTTTCCCAGCTCCACCGCAATCCGAAACATCACCAATGTGTATTGTGCCATCCAACTTGTACCATCTGCTTGATCAAGTAATCCACCTCCGGGGATGGGCAAGTTTCGATCAAAAATTCCAATATTATCTAACCCCAAGAAACCACCTTGGAATACGTTTTTGCCTTGAGCATCCTTTTTGTTAACCCACCAGCCAAAATTTAATAACAATTTACCAAACATTTTTTCCAAAAATTTAACATCAGCCTGTTTATTTTCTTTCCCAATTAGAAACAATTTCCAAACAGCCCAAGCAATTACTGGCGGATTAACCGCATCAAATTCATTTTCATATGCCGGAATCTGACCATTCGGATGCATCACCCTAGATTTCGTCATGATTTCTAATTGTTTTTTAGCAAACTCCAAATCCAGATCAGCATATGCCACTGTATGAAACGCCAAATCCCAAGCAGCATACCACGGATATTCCCAATGATCAGGGACTAACATAATGTCATCATGCTTTAGATGCCTCCAGTTTTGATTAGCTGCCAATAGTGGCATATCTCTTTTCTTCTTGGGATCACCAGCCAGCCACTGATCCATATCCAAGTAATACCACTGCTTAGTCCACACCAGCCCCGCCCAGGCTTGATTAATCACGCTAGTAATTTCTTTAGGAATTTTTTTCAATAACTGTTTAACATAATTGTCAGACTCAAGCTTCCTCTCAACCAAAATTGATTTACTTTCTCCAAACGGACCAGAGGTGATACTAGGGGTTAATCTAAGCCACACTTCTTTGCTTTGACCACTCTTTATATTTTCAAACTGATATACTAATCCGGCCTTCGTACCACTGGTTTTATCTACACCATTTTTCTGTCCATCAATCACATATCTGTGGAAGGCATCTTTATTTTTCTTACTCTGTAATTTTCCTGTTAATCGGGCCAAGTTGGTTGAATTATTAGTAAAAATCACCTCACGAGCTTCTTCTGCATACAGATTGTAATTGCCCAAAACTGGATGAGTGGTACTAATTACTGGCCCATGTCTCCATTGTTCTAACTTCATACTCGGCATGGCGGTTGTATCTCCTTTTGGACCTGTCGGGTAACCCCAGTCCCAACTATTCCTAAACCACAGTGTCGGAATTAGCCATAGAGGAGCGCTTTCTCCTCCTCTGTTGGTCGCTGTAATCTTGATAAAAATATCATTTTCATCAGCCTTAGCATACTCAACTTTGATCTCAAAATATCTATTTTCCTCAAAAATACCCGTGTCTATCAATTCATACTCCACATCGTGCAGTCCTCTATTGGCATTTTCACTTACCAGTTCATCATACGGAAAACTTTCCTGTGGATACGAATACATGCCCTCAAGATAGGAGTGGGTTGGACTCCCAGATAAATAAAACAATCTTTCTTTGATATCCTCACCATGATTGCCTTCAGGATTAGTTAGCCCAAACAGTCGTTCTTTCAAAATCTTATCCTTACCGTTCCACATGCTGATTGCAAAACATAGATACTGATGTTCGTCACTAATGCCCAAAATGCCATCCTCTCCCCAACGGTAACTCACAGATCGAGATTGATCATGACTCAATCCCCACCACAAATCCCCATTATAGTTTTCTCTCATTGTTCCCCAAGCCCGACCAGATAAATATGGCCCCCACAACAGCCAGTTTCTTTTTTTCTCATAAGTCTCTTTAAGTCTTAATTCTTCATTATTCATATGGGCAGATATTGTCATGGAATGAATCACTTCATTGCAATCATCAACTTTATACTTCTTTTATCATTGTATCCAAACCTTACCATTTTTGCTCATTTCTTTTTCAACTTCACAGTTTTCTTTATGATCAAATTCTAAATTTCTCCCCCAACGTCATCAATTGACTTTTTATTTTTTCCTTTCCATAAATAATATATACTTTCTTTTAAATGGAAACACCCGATCAAGACGCTCACCCTTTAGAATCTCCCCAAACAGACACATCGTCTAACTTTCCCTCGACTCCTGCTTCACAAATTGAGATTCCACCTGTATTGGAACCAAATTCCAATCTTAATCAAGAAATGCCAATTAATCACCATCCCCAAAAGATTGTTATTTTTATTATCTTAGCATTAACCTTATTCATTATCACTTGTATCGGATTATCAATTTATATATTTAAAAATAAAAACACCAATGAAGTTTCAATGCCTTATAACCAAACATCAAACCCTTCGACCTTTCAAGATTCAGACACATCAATAGAACACAATAATACTCAACCTTATGCTTGGATGGGCGAAGGCTATGTATCCAAAATTGGTCAACCGATCACCTTCGACGCATCCGGATCTTATGATCCACCGCAAAATTCAATTCTTCTTTATGAATGGGATTTTGATGGAGATGGTGTGTTTGATTTTGTCGCCAAAACTCCAACCGCAACTCATACATACCACTCAGAATTTAATGATTACGTTACACTGAGAGTCACTGGAGCAAATGGAACTGCCATGGCTCATGCAAGAACTGTCGTGAATGAACAAGGTTATGCTTCACAAGGCGACGAAGACCCTTGCGAACTCGATGAGAATGGATATTCCATAATCACTGGTCCAGATGGAAATTTTCTTTACTGCACTGCTGATCATCTCCCCACCCAAGACAAAGAAGGTGTATTTATTGTAGCTCAGTGAAAAACTTTGAAGCTCTTTATCCTCACCTCATTTCTCGCATTCACAGTTTTCGTTGTGCTCAAACTCCAAATTCTGAATTTTATCCCAGACATCATGAATTGATTGCTTCAAATTTTCCATATTCTCATCATCTTCCACATCCAACGTTATGTGTTTTATATCTGGATTTTTTGTTTTGGTTGGAGTTAAGAACACCAGACTCATCTCTACAGGTTTGTATCGTAAATAATTTGCCGATCTTAATAACAACGCATAAAACCGCAACTGATCTACATAAGTGGGGGATTCTTTATCAGCAGTCAATCCTAGTAGAGCATTTTTAGATTTAGCTGCTGTAGTCTTGTAGTCTACGACTCTGACTGTCCGTGCTATTTTATCTACCCAATCAATTCGATCGATTTTGCCCTGAATCCGCACACCTTCAAATAACACTGGCTGATGTTTGCCGATTAATATTTCGCTGCTTTCGGGCTTAGCTACTCCTATTAAGTACTTATCTACCACAACCTGGAAATTTTCCTTCAGTGTCTCAATCCATCGTTCTTTATCAGGATGTCGAGACAGATGCCGATCTACCAACTCCGTAATCACTTTATCTCTATTCATCGTTTTGCCTCGTTTCAAATAATCCTCCATTAATCGATGCATTATCGTTCCATATAAAGCAGCCTCATCTGTAGGCTTGGGAATTCTTAACAAATGGTTAACTTTAAATAAATGAGGACAAGCCAAGTAATCTTTGATGGCTGAGTACGACAATACAAATTCATTCTCGATAATTTGTCTAAGATACTTTTGTTCATCAACAGCCGGCCGTTGGTCAGGAGTCAGCCATAGTTGATGGAACTGTGTTTTATTAGTTTCCTTTTCATACTCATCCAAATCGACGAGTTCCATTACTTCAGGATTAATCTCATTAACAAATACTGATCTCGTGGTAGGTTTGTCATCATATTCCTTGGCTCTAGTTATTATTAGTTTCTTTTTGGCTCGCGTCATTGACACATAAAACAATCTCCTCTCATCTTCGTATCGCTCAGTTTTGGGCAATGGATTAGATAATAACTCTTGGGGTAGTTTGATTCCGCTATTATCTTGTTTATTCCCCCAAACCCGATCAATCGCATGGATAATAAACACATACTCAAACTCCAAACCTTTAGCTCCGTGGGCGGTTATTAATGACACCCCTTCCTTAGCACTAGCCAAATCAATTGGGGGCAATGGTAAATTAAACTCACCATACATCTCAAAAATTTTTAGTAATTCTCCAATTTTCAGATCTGGTTTTTTCTTAACTTGCTTATCCACAAAATCCAACAAACTTCTCATCCCTTCCACGTCCTCCATCGCAGTTTTTTGATTTAATATCCAGGGAATCATTCCTGATTGATCAATTACCTCAGCCAAAAACATCCCCAATGGCACTTGTTCAGAGCGCAAATTCCAAGTAGATAAAAAAGTCACAATTTTTGCCAATTCCTTATGTTTCATTATTTCCTCAAACAACGGTGCGCGGTTTCCTTGGGCCTCGCGATTGGCCTTAATCAACGTCAATGCATCTCCTCCCCACCACGGTAAAGCTAAACATTGATATAGTTCAACATCGTCATATCCTTGATTAATCTTGCTAATTCCGTTTAGTAATTTCAAAAAATTCTTCACCGTCAAGTTGTCTAACAAATCTCTGCTCGAGTATTGATATGCAACTCCCGAGGCTGCCAATAACCAAGCTACACCTGCTCCATGTGCATTGTTCCGAAATACCACCGCGATTTCCTCCAAACTTACGTTCGATTCTTTGAGTTTCATAATTTCACCTACAACATACCCGTCCTCAGCACCAGCATTAGCTAGTTCGACTACTTGAATCTTTTCCCCATGCGTTTGGTCAGGCGATTTCAAGCTCCATTCATTAGCTACAAGTTTCGCTCCCCTGACAATGTTATTGGTGATCACAGAACTTGCTCCATCTAGCAACGTCTGATGTGATCGATAGTTATTGCCCAAATATACAATCTTGCTATTAGGAAATCGATTTCGAAACTCCAACATATTTTCCAACGAAGCTCCTTGGAACCGATAAATTGATTGATCAGGATCTCCTACTACAAATAAGTTGGCCATCTGTCCCCAGTATTTAGCCAGCGAAAACAAGATTTTGTTTTGTGATGTATTTGTGTCTTGGTATTCATCAGCCAAGAGATAAAGATATTTCTCCTCAAAACTAGCCAATAGTTCGGCATTTTCCTCAAACTCACTCACCACCAAATTAATCAAATCATCATAGTCATATCTCATCATTTTCTTTAATTCCTGCTCATATTCTCCATATACCATGGCTATTTCAATCTGCTTTTCTCTCTCATCATCCTTCATTTCCAGGCTATCAATTTTTTGCCTATATTCGCTTGGTCCAAACCCTTCCTTTTTCAAATCGCTAATAGCGCTTTTCAAATGTTTAACATAATACCTAGGCGATTTAATTGGCTTAAGTTTGCGATACGGACCATTGCTCAAGATTTCATCCAAGATAATATATTTATCCAAGTCATCAACTAGTTGATATCGATCATCAGCAATCGCAAAATACATTGGATTTGTCCGAATCACATGTTCAGCAAATCCATGGAAAGTCTCAATCTGCACCATGTAGCCTGTAGTTCCGATCAAAGATACGAGTCTCTCTCTCATCGATTGTTTGCCTGCATTCGAAAAAGTCAGCGCTAGAATCGCCTCAGGTGGAGTGTCTGTATTCTCCAAAATATATGCAATTCGCATCGCCAGCACTTGTGTCTTGCCTGTTCCAGGACCCGCCATTACCATCACGGGCCCTTCGATTGATTCTACCGCCTCCCGTTGCGATTCATTTAATTTCACCATCAAATCTTTCAGTTCCATGAAGTGATTTTACACCACAAGGTATTAATCTAAGTATTGTTAGCTACTTTTCTTATTAAGTAGTTTATATGCCAAATATCCAAGTCCAGCGCCTACAATTCCCATCACAAAGGGAACAAAGAAACCGATTGCAAACACGGATCCTCCAGATGGAGAATAATAAAATGGATCTCGCCCCAAACGTTGGTTCGTGAGGACATTTAGTTGAAGCTCCATCTCCATTAGTGATGGGACAATAAAATATAAAATCCAACCACATACGACTCCAACAAGCGCCCCGTATATGATAAATTTTTGCTTACTCATAGTTAATCTAAGACAATAATACAAAGTCTAAACATCAATTACTATATAATGTTTCTTGCTGCATAATTATTTTTAATATCATTTTAATTATCATATTTATATGACTAAAAAAGAATTTGATAAAAAGATTGATTCATTATTTGAAGATCTTCAAACTTGCAATTTAAATACAGGAAAGAAAGAAGTTTTAAAACAAATTTATCAAACTACCCTTAACGCACTCGATAATGGTCTGATCCAAAATAGTCAAGCAGCCATAATTATTTGTGGGACGCTTTTCCAAGCACCACATCTAGTACATCAAATGCCTTTTGAAGAAATTATCGATATTGCTTGTGATCTAGAGGTACCACTCGGCATTTTAGATGACGATCAAACAACTATGTGGCAACGCCTTAGGGAGCTGATTTCTGGGTTATAAAATAACAACGTTTGAATTAAAATTTTACAAAGAATAAAGAATCGGAGACATATTCCAGCGATATAGATTTAGATCAATCATATTATCAATAACAACTATACCTTCAAGTTGCAGCATATTATCTTGCCCCAAGATATGTCCAGGAATTTTTCCATCGGATTTTATTACTCGATGTATCGGTAGACGAGATCCAGTTTCCACTGATTCAAGTCGTGACAATAGAGCTGGAAGTACTCTCGCTGTTTGTTTGGGTGCTCCTGAAATTTTCACCAAGTCGGCATATGTCACCACCTTTGATCGTGGTATTGATCCCAATGCCCAGGCGATACGATAGAGTAGATCATCCGAAATGTAAGGGAAAAACATTTCATCCATCCGCACCTCATCTCCTTCACTTACCCATCCACTTGTTATCACCACAGCCAAGTATCCGCGACGTTTAATTAATTGAGAAGATAGATTGCCACCAACAAAATTCTTAAGCTTTTGACACACTTCACAGTGGAACATTAGCCTAAACGTAGCAGACTGACCAATGTGAATAATTGATCCTGAATATAAGGCATGCACATTTACTCCTTTAAGAATAATATTTTGCCTCAGGTCAGTCAGATTAAGATTTTCTTCTTTTATGGTTTCCCAATCAGTTATCAACACTTGCCTGGGGCTGTTTGTATCACAACTAACATCATCTCGAATACCACAGTGGGCAAGTACCTCCATTCTATTTTTCCTAGTGATTGGGTATCCTAATTTATATTTCTTAAATAAACGAAATACTTTGCCTGGCGTCATTATAATATTTTAAAGGAAATTCTACGCTAAAGTTAAAAGAGAATATACCCAAGGACAAATAATTAACCTAATTTTGCTATAATCAAAATATATATGAGCCAACAATACTGGGTTTATCAGTTGTCGATTCGCAGATGGCGCGGGCGTAATGTAATTGCACAACTCGTCGACCCTCCCCCTCCAGAGATGCGTGCACAATATGCTGGCCTGAACTATACGAACCCAGATCCATTCATTCGGCACCACGCTTGATTTGACGTTCCAAGTGCACCGAGACCAACCGCGTCCAGACGCATTGGCGGACGGTTATGGTTTCAGTCTGTACTCGCGTCGACTCGTTAACCTGCTCGGCGCGTTTAATATCGCCGCAGACGTATTCCCTGTGCAAATGGTGGATGAGGACCATCGTCCTCTTGCAGAACTCGAATACAGCGTTTTTCACCTAGTAGAACCAATTGTCGATGCAATGGATGACGAAAAGTCAGGGTGGGTGGATTTCGACGCTGGGCTCCCGCGCTTGGTGCTTAAGGATGGTGGATTCGAGGAGCGCTCTATTTTGATGTGTGATAGGTCATGGATTCAGCTGATGCGCGATGACCTGCATCAGAAGATCAAGCAACTGGGAATTACTGGATTTGAATTTATAAATCCGCTAGATTATCGAATCGGACCCTATGTGAGCTATAAATAGTGGGAATGGTTTAACGAAAAAACTTTACAATTTTATCAAATCCGGCCTAACTCTTCTTGTCTTTTCCTCCGCTTTTTCTTGCCTCCATTTAGCAATTTGCCCATGATGTCCAGATAACAAAACGTCAGGAACTTTCAATCCCCGCAACTCTGCAGGCTGAGTATAAACCGGATAATCCAGCAAGTTATCATTAAAGCTTTCATTGTCCAGTGACTCTTCTTTGCCGATGGCTCCGGGGATCAACCGTACCATTGTATCGACCACCACCGTGGCAGCCACTTCTCCCCCTGACAAGACATAATCCCCAATGCTAATTTCCTCATCTACTAATTCATCAATAAACCTCTGGTCCACACCTTCATATCGTCCGCAAACTATGATTACGTGACCTTCACCTTTCAATTCATTCGCCTTTCTTTGACTAAACACACTTCCTTGTGGAGACATTAGAATTACCTTGGCACTTTGATTATTTGAATTTTCTCTTTTCAAACTTTCTACTGCCGCAAATAACGGCTCGGCCATTAGCACCATACCTGGACCACCACCAAACGGTCTATCATCAGTCAAGTGGTGCTTATCGATCGACCAATTCCGTAGTTGATGAATCTGGATATCTACAAGATTTTTATTTTTTGCTCGATTGATTATCGAGTGATCAAACGGTCCAACAAACATCTCAGGGAAAAGAGTCACAATATCAATTCTGATCATGCAAGTATTATATCTAAGTTTGTGTCAAATCTTTAATTTTGTAGTATAGCAGCCAGCCACCGATCGCAGATAATATAATTCCTACCACAGCCAAACTTATCCACATCCAGATATTATTACTTTTCTCAAACACGATTGATGTGGGTGAAGTTGCTTCTTTACCTTGTGTTTGATAGATTTTATATTCACTTGCAGCGATATCTTCTCCCAAAACCTCGCCTTCTGAATGTTCATTTTCTTCTGGATTGTCTACTGCACTTGTCTCAGTATTCAGATTTTCTTCGTTTGTATCAATTAAACTCTTTATTTCAATATCACTAGTTGAATTAGAAACTTCAATTTTAGTCACAGAAGGCATACTAGTTGGACTTGGCTTTATAGTAGGAGTTTGCCTTGCCGTCGGAGTTGGTGGTTTAGGAGCTGGTGTAGGGGTTGACGTAGGTGCGATATTAACTCTTTCAAAACTTACATCATCAAATCTTGCCACCCCAGCATTGCCTTCGGTATTACTAGCTACTAACAATCGAACTTTAGCACTTTTAGCTTCAACTTCTGATTTAACCACGTTGCTAACTCTTTCCCATTTTCCAATAGTTGTAACTTTATCACTATCATTCGTTGATAGTTGTGAACCGCTTCCATCCTCGCTTGCATACCAAGCAATTCTGATAAAACCAGATCCCGCATTTCCGTCCACTAAATAAATCCAGCCATTGATTTCATAAGTTTGATCCGCTTCAATCCTCGAAATCAATTGATACACCCCATAAGAATTATCAGAAAGATTTTTTACCAACAATGATTTCTGTCCCTGATAACTCTCGCTCGATTCCTCAACCGTTACATTTTTCTTATTAGTTACTTCATTCCAATCGTTAGTTCCCATCTCAAAATCGCCATTTGCAACTGCATACACACTTTCCGAACAACTTAAGATTGCCCCCAATATAAGCAATAGCCCAAGCAGTATTTTCTTCATAGAGCAGCCTTTGTTAGTTTTTAGCTACTGTACATGCCAATACCAAGTGATTACATCGTCATGTTCTACCGCCACATAGTTCATCGGTTTGCCGCGGCAAGAGGCTGCCCCCTTGTACAATGTTCCGGCTCGGGGTGTCCTTATAGTTGTATCATCCTTATCGACCATATCGATTCCTGTATGTGGTTTGCCACCATAAAACCCGCTCTTCGCCCACCATGTATTACCATAAGCTTGAGTTATCCGTGGATTTCTCATTGGCCAATCCCACGAGCCAGTTAACGCAAACGGGGCATCCGGTGCTAAATCCCAAGTATATGGCCAGTCACTCTTAAGATACTGTGCTGGATTAGTATTGACCCCTTCTTTGTTCGTCACCTCAAAGTGCAAATGTGCCGCAGTAGAGCAACCGCCGGCAGATCCAGAATTTCCCATAAGAGCAATTTTTTCTCCTGCTTCTACATGAGTCCCGTTTTTAAGATTCTTAACCAAACTGCTAATTGCAGCTTGAATTGCTGCCTGCTCGGCTCGGGCGGCACTTAATAATTCCTCAAACCTTTTCTGGTCATTTTTGGTTGCATCAAGCAAAACCTGCTTGCTAACTTTCTGTTGATCTAGAAGTGCTTTTTGTTTTTCTAATTTCGTTTGTGCGGTATCTAGTTCAATTTGTTTAGCTTCTTTAACTGTCTTTTGTTGTTCAAACGAACTCTTGGTTTTTTGCATTGCTAATAGTAGTTGTCGATCGTTAAGTTGTACCTGCTGAATTGACTTAACTTTATTCGCCAAATCTCCGAAGGTCTCACTTCCCAAAAAAAGAGTCAACGAATTAGCCCTCCCAATTTTGTACGTTTCTTGAACTCTTGAAGCTAGCAAAACTGCCATCTGATCCAGATTTACATCCAATGACTCAATCTTTACTCCCAAATCTTCAATTTCGCTTTTCAAATCAACAATTTCCTTTTCCAATTGCAGAACCCGCAACTGGGTTAACTGGATTTGTCCATCCATGTAAGCAATCTGTTGTTTTAGATTTTTGGCAGTTGCCTCAACTTCTGCCAGCTTTGCCTCCAGTTCGTCAATCTGCTTTTGGGTATTTTCTAACTTTTGGTCAAGTTCATCAGAACTTTGTCCTATTTCAACTATTGCATCATGCGCCAGAACCAGCCAATCAGGCCGAATCACTAGGCTCAATAAAATCAAACAAATCACCACAATCTGCCACCGCTTAGTCATATCAGTGCCGGGATAAAAATCTGCTAACAGCTAAAGTTGTAGCCAATATTGCCCCGATTAATGCCATACCAATTTCAATTCCCAATAACAAAACCATCATCATCGGCGAAAAGGCCTCAGGCAACCCCCCCAACGGTTTGAACAAATGAACCAAAAACGGTGTTGCATACAGCAATCTCGTATATGCCGCTCCCCACCCCAAAACCGCACCCCAGAATCCATAAAATAACGCCTCCAAGACAAACGGCCGTCGTACATACCACGGGGTAGCTCCCACCAATAACAATATATTTATCTCTCGCTTATGCATAGCTACTTTGATTCCCATAATTACAAAGATCAACAGAAACGACAATACTCCCAGAAATATGGCATTTTCCATCCCCAAAGTTCTAATAGAAGTCGTCCATTTTACAAACTCATCAACTACTTGCTTAGGATAGATTAGATCATCCACCATCTCATTACCTTGCAGCGCTTGAGCCATCTTCTCCAGGTCTTCGGGATTGTTGGCCGAAACCTCAACTGATGTTGGCAAAATATTTGCTACCACCATCTCCAACAAAATCGGATCATCTTGATTCTGATCTTTATAAATCTTATACGCCTCATCTTGTGAAATATACCTAAAATCTTTAATTGATCCGATTGACTCAAGTTGGCCTCGCAAGTTTGCCAGCTGATCACTGGATGGGGGTTCTTTGAAAAAAGCTGATACCTGAGGCTTAGCTTCCATGAACTGAATTACCTCATGGGTACCCATCGCAATCAATGCAAAAATAGTTACCGTATAAAAAGTAAACATTAGCATCAATAGCGCAATTAATGTTTGATAAGGAGATCTACGGATGTTGTGCCATACATCACTCCAGACCCCCAATCGTGGCATTTTTTCGATATGTTTAGTGTTTTTCATTTGGTGTTTTCTTATCATCAATAACTGATCCATGTTCCAACATAATTGTCCGCCTGCTCATGGCTTCAATAATCTCCAAATTATGAGTTGCCATTACAACGGTTGTTCCTAGGTTGTTTATTTTTTCAAGTAACTGCATAATTTGCCACGAAGTCACAGGATCCAGATTTCCCGTCGGCTCGTCAGCCAGTAGAAGAGTAGGCTGTCCGATTACTGCTCTAGCCAAACACGCTCTCTGTAATTCTCCACCTGCCATTTGTGAAGGGAAAATTCCCAGTCTATGCTCCAGTCCAACTAGTTTTGCAATTGCATGTACCTTATTATGAATCTCACTTCTTTTCATGCCTGCTACACGCAACGGCACGGCAATATTTTCATAAATAGTTAGTTCATTAATTAGTTTAAAATCCTGGAATACTACTCCGATTTTTTGCCGGTAA
>CAYUGO010000009.1:0-22684 GCA_964444295.1 uncultured Gammaproteobacteria bacterium
GTTTTATTTTATAAATTATAGGATATAATATCACTTGTATGGAATCTAGACAAAAGCTGGGCATATTGGTACCAACCTATAATGAAATTGAGAATATTACACTGATGCTGGGAGAATTGGATAAAATTTTGGGGAAAATTAGTAACTACCAAACGACGATTGTAGTAATTGATGATAATTCACCCGATGGAACAGCCAAACAGGCTAAGAAATTCAAACCTAAGTTTGTGAATGTCAAATTGTTGAGTGGAGAAAAAAACGGACTTGGAACTGCCTTGGTAAAAGGATATAAATACGCGACTAATATACTCAAGGCCGATTTGGTGGGATCAATTGACGCTGATTTTTTGTTTGACCCACGAGACTTACCCAAATTAATAAGAATGATTGAAAAGGGACGTGATGTGGCGATTGGTTCAAGGCATCACAAAGGCGGATTTAGAGTAGCTAATTGGCCTCTATCCCGTTATATTACTCACTGGATTGCTAATGATTTTTTTGCACGAATTATTGCAGGGAATAACGAAGTGGTAGATCATAACGGGAATTTCAGAGTTATTCGATCAAGTATTCTTAATAGAATTGATTGGGAAAAACTACCCACCAAAGGATATGGATTTTTGAATTACATGATTTATGAAATGGGGAAATATGGAGCTAAATTTGGAGAAGTACCAGTAAAACTTACGTGGCGAACGCGTGGAGAAAGCAAGATTAGTTTTAACCCAAGATACATCAGATCATTTATTCAAGACACATTTGAATATATTTTTCTTTGCTTTAGAATTAGATTTGAGAGAATTCTTAGTTATTTGCGTCAGTTACCTCTTTATATTATTTAGCTTGAGAGAGTAGACTTGTATAGATCATAAATCGATATGAACATTGTTGTAATTAGTCCAACTTATAATGAACGGGAAAATATTAAACTATTAATTCCCATCTTGGAAAAAGAATTCGAGAAAATTAGTAATCATAGGATGATGGTTCTGTTTGTTGATGATAATTCGCCTGATGGAACAGCAAGCGAAATTATTAAATTTCAAAAGAAATTTAGCTGGGTAAAATTACTACAAAGGGAAAAGAAACAAGGACTTGGCATGGCTTATGCTGCCGGAATGAAGTATGCAGTTGAGGAGTTAAAAGCTGATGCGTTTATTGAGTTTGATGCTGATATGCAACATAAGCCAGAAGATATTAAACGTTTGGTTGCAGAATTTGATAATGGGTATGACTATGTGATTGCGTCAAGATATGTGTCAGGCGGTTCGATCCCTAGTGATTGGGGAATAGATAGGAAATTATTAAGTGTTATAGGAAACCTAGTTGCCCGTGGTTTACTTATGACATGGAAAATTAGAGACGTAACTACAGGATTTAAGTTAACTCGTGTCAAGGGTTTTTATGAGAAATTGAATTTGGATAATTTAATTTCAAGACAATTTGCTTATAAAATTCAATTACTGTTCGAGACTGTGTCGGCGGGGGCTAAAGTCAAGGAGATACCAATTGATTTTATGTCTAGGCAAGAAGGCGAATCTAAGTTGATCAAAAATGAAATGATGGAAACTATGCGGGTGATATTGGTATTGCAAAAGAATAATCCTGCAATCAAGAAGTTTGTTAAATTTGGGGTAGTAGGGTTTATAGGATTTGTACTAAATTCCTTAGCATTAGAATTGTTTAGACGGATGGAAATAACTCAAACACTAGCTCATGCTTCGGCTCCATTGCATGGAATCTGGGGATTGAGGATCATGGAAGAACCCTCATCATGGGCTGCAGCCATGGCAGCAGAAGTAGCTATTTTGTCAAATTTTAGCTTGAATAACATGTGGACTTTCAAGTCAGAAAGAATTACAAATATTTTGCGTTTAATTGGGAAATTTATTCAGTTTAATATTACTTCAATTGGAGCAGTGATTATCCAGTTTGGAGTGATTGGGAGCGCTGTTTATTATTTCCACGATAGTACTCTGGTTCGGCAAATTGCATTGATAGTTTCGATAGGATTGTTTATTCTGCCCTACAACTATCTGATGTATACCAAGGTAATTTGGAAAGCAAAAAAGGACTAGTTTATATCCAGATTTCAAAGTAACTTTGTCCAGTCACTAATTGGAACTGTGTTGCCAGCAATGTAATTTACCGAGAAAAGATAAATCGGAATGATAATGATCAGAATAGCTTTTTTGACGGTAGAATGAGTCAAGTAAGGCGCGTATGCAATGATAAGAAACGGAGCAAGCGGAAGTGCGTAGCGAGATATGTCTCGATGTTGAACGAACAATAATGAAGTAAAAAATATTAAGAAATAATAAAAAATGAGATTGCGATGACGTTGATAAATTAACATGAGAGCCGTTGAGGAAATCAACATCCACCAAATAATATCTTCCAGCCAAAACGTACCTACCCAAATAGCTTGAGAGTTAAACATTTGGAATGGCGGCCAAAAGAGATGGATATTATCACCTGACTGGAAGTAAGCGAAAAAAGATCCATATTGTTGTGAGTAGAAGTAGAAAACGCTAATTAAACTCAAGGGGAGAAGCAAGATGGGCCAACTTTTCCATGGCAGGTTGTACCATTTGTGTTTGGGATTACTTTTGAATTGGGCTAGATATTCATGAAGCAGACTTAATCCCATGGCTGCAAATAATAGTATTCCTGGAGGTTTGGTAGCCACACTTAATGCACCAGCAATACCCGCTTGAGTATATTTGCCACGAAGGAACGTATACACACTCCAGAGCGTAAAAAACATAAATTCAGGTTCAGGAGTCCCAACTGTGCGAGCGATTACTAAGCGTGCGGGAAGGATTAACAAACACAAAGTTAGAAATAAAGGCTGAGGTAGTTTGAGAAAAAGGGCTAATTTATAAAACATAATTGCTGCCAATATCATGAAAAATACAGTAGAAATCAACATGGCGTAAACATAATTAGTAAAAAACCCAATAAATTTGATAGTTAAGGGATAAAGCGGGAAGTGTGCTGCGTAATACTCAACAGGTAGATTAAACTCAAATTGCTTAAGGGCTTGGTTATTGTAAAGGGTCTTAGCTATGGCAATGTAATATGGTCCATCATAATTACTTGCTACAGTTGCCAGACCAGAGTTAGGAACAGGAATCCCCCAGATCGGATAATTAAAAATGAATGGGAGCCAAATTAAAATAGTGGAAATTAGGACAGCCAAAACTATAAAACCACTCTTACGATAAAAATCCATAGCAATGATTATAAACTTATTTACAACCAATTTAAGTACTGTTTATCCTTATTACAATTGGTATACTTAGGACTATGAAATTCGTACAAAGAAATAAGAAAAAAAAACCAACTAAGAATGTTAATTTAACTAAAGACGTGAAAGTGAAGAGTGACCTAGTTTTGAACGAATTATCTGTTTTTTATCCTGCATATAACGAAGGAGAAAGAATTGCCAAAACGATTGAGAAGACTTTTGCGTACTTGCCAAAAGTTGCAAAAAAATATGAAGTGATTGTGGTTAATGACGGCAGTAAAGACAATACTGGCAGCGTGGTTGAGAAATTGATGAAAAAATATAAAGAATTGAAAATGATAACTCATTCACCGAACAAAGGTTACGGCGAAGCTCTAAAGAGCGGGTTTGCCAATAGTCAATATGAATGGGTAGTGTTTACTGATTCAGATGGACAATTTGATTTTGGGGAAATAAGTGAATTTATCAAAACCCAAAGAAGAACTAAGGCCGATTTGGTAATCGGATATTATAAAAAAAGAGCTGTACCTTTTTATCGCAAGTTAAATAGTCAATTATGGCAGTTGATTGTATACATGTTATTTGGGTTGAAAGTTAGAGATATTGATTGTGCGTTCAAGTTGATAAATAGGAAAGTAATTGAAGGCATTGGTCCCCTAGAGTCTGGTCGAGGAGCCTTTATATCAAGCGAGTTTTTGATCAAAGCTAAAAAGAAAGGTTTCAAGATTGTCGAGATTCCCATCACCCATTATGCTCGAGCTGGAGGGAAGGGAACTGGAGCGAATTTGGATGTAATCATTCAATCATTTGTTGATTTGTTTTCGCTTTGGGTAAAGCTGAGAAACTGATAAGCTATTGAATATGATGATGAAGTTCATGGAAAGATTGAAAACATGGATTAGGGTAAATAGAAAAGAGTTTGGAGCTATATGTTTAATACTGGTTATTGCAACGATAATGAGAACTTGGCGGATAAATGAGTACATGACATTTTTGGGAGATGAAGGGAGAGATGTGCGAATTGTAAGCAAGATAGTAACTCAAGGAGATTTGACATTTATCGGTCCGATGACCTCGGTAACCACCAGTTCTGGACACATGTATCTGGGTCCTGCTTATTACTACTTAATGGCGCCTGCACTATTATTAAGTAATTTATCACCCATGGGACCTGCTCTTATGGTAGCTCTTCTGTCAGTCTTAACTTGTGGATTAATTTGGTGGGTTGGGCGAACTTGGTTTGCGCCTATGGCTGGACTTATCGCTGCTTTAGTTTTTGCAATTTCACCTACGATAATTATTTATTCGCGATCTTCTTGGAATCCTAATGTGATGCCGTTATTTGCGTTGCTGGCAATTTGGTTTGGATATTTGGCAAGGAAAAATCCCAAGTGGTGGATTGGGTCGTCAGCTATGATTGCCCTGGCTCTTCAATCACATTATTTAGGATTAATATTAGTACCGGTTGTGGGATTTATTTGGGTAGAGAGTGTTTGGAACGGATGGAAGAATGATAAGAAAATTATTAAAAACACTTGGAAATACTCATTGTGGGCGATTGGAGTGTTTGGCTTGTTTTTAATCCCCCAGTTATTATTTGAATCAAAACATGGTTGGATAAATATGAGAGCTTTAACTGCTTTTTTTACTGAGAGGCAAACAAGTGTGAATTTGAAATTCTATAAACGCGTAGGCGAATTATGGCCGTTAGTAAAGTCAATTTTCAATAGCATAATTGGAGGTATAAGCTTTGGGAGGAAAGAAACCAGCTTGACTGTAGAGATTACCATGGCGGCTCTAGGTCTAACTACTCTACTTGGAGTTTGGAAGAAGAAAATCTCGTTTGAGTATTTAGTAATGTTGGTTTGGTTTGGTTTGGGAATACTGGGACTGCTTAGTTATAAACAAAATATTTTTGATCATTATCTAGGGTTCATGTATCCATTATTGCCATTGATGTTTGGCTGGTTGATTTGGCAGATTAGTGAAAAATCTATGATTTGGGATAACTGTGGAAGTTGCATGCAGATGCGCAAATTTTGGGCTGTATTACTGACTTTTGGAATAATTTTTCAGTTACTTATAAACAATCCGTTACAAAGCAAACCTAACCGCCAATGGCAAAAAACCCAAGAAATTGCAGATCTGATAATTGAAAAATCTAATGGAAAACCTTTTAATTTGGGATTGATTGCCGATGGGAATTATGATGAAGGGTATCGTTATGCACTGGAAAGGAAGAAGTCTAAATTGGTAGCAATTGATCCGCAAATTAAAGATTCTACTACCGATCAGCTGTTTGTAATCTGTGAAATGAACTGCAATCCGATTGGACATGCGCAGAGTGAAATTGCGAATTTTGGTTGGGCTGTGATTGAAGATCAATATCAAGCCAAGGAATCAGGATTTAAAGTATATAAATTGGGGCATTATGTAGATGGAAAAGAAAATTAGTTATTTGGTTACTTTTAGAATAGAAAATTTGATTTCAGGATCTTGAATGTCAAGTTGAGCGCGTCCAAATACTTCTTCAAGGACACTTGATAATTTGTCCAGATAAGTATTCTCAACGACGATACTGCCTTGAGATTTCTTGGATAGTTTTTCTCTTGCTTGAGTAAACATTTGAACCAAGTCCCCTCTATCAGCATGAAATGGCGGATTAGACATTAATTGATCGAAGCTCCCTGGAATAGTTTTGAAATCTTGAGTTGTGATTGCTCGGGCTCTATCAGAAATTCCTAAAGCATTTGCGTTGTCATTAGCGACTCTCACGGCACGAGAATTTACGTCCACCATGGTGGCTTCTCCACTAGAGTTAATGGTTGCTCCGACTATACCAATTGCACCACATCCACACCCTAAGTCCAGAAGTCTATTGAAGTGGACTAGGTTTGTGTTTTCTAGTAGAAACCTGGTTCCTACATCTAAACCATCTTTGGAGAATAATGATGGTTCGGTTTTGAGATGAAACTCTTGTCCTAAAACTTCAAAATTTATGGATTTGCGATATTTATTGATGTCAAAAGGCTCTGATTCTTGTAGTTTGGTAGCTTTAACAATTCTAAAACCCCCATCACCACGGGCAACTATTTCGCACTTGGTTCCCATAACTTTTTCAAGTAATTGAATATGCCTGTCTGCACCCATTTTCTTGTTAGATATTAAAATAAATTCTCCTTGCATCCTAAGTCCTTGAGCAGCTAATTGAATATTGGACTCAATTAAATCCATGGCAGTAAACCCTTTTGGAGAGTAAACCACACTATCTACCCCCTGGGCTAGAAGTTCATCTAGTTCGTCATCCTGGATAGTTGATACATTATCGACAATATAATTTTTGCTCACGTTCTTGGCAGATAATGATCTATCGGAAATATTTGAATCATACATTGTAACTTGAGTATCAGGGTTCATCTTTGCCAGAGATATGCCTACATATCCTTCTTGAGATTCTGTTATCAATGTTCTTGGGCTGTTGGATAGATCGATATATTTGGCTGCCATATACGCCTGGGGAACTTGTTTATCAAGTTTGGTAATAACCCTGTCTCCTTTGCCTGTAAATAAAACTAAATCCTCGAGCTCTGGGATCCGAGACTGGACATGCGGGACATGGCTTAGATCATCATCTGCACGTTGTTTGGTTTTCATAGTTGTTTGGTTTTGTTTAATAGAAGAGATCGATCGATTCCTTCTTCTTTTTATTAGATTACGTTTGAAGAAAAAAATTAACGTGAGAAAATCGGCGATACTAGTCGTTGAATTTCTTGAGAAACTTCTTCTATAGATCGAGTTCCGTCAATAACTGGGATACTCCTCTGATGGGCAAGTTCCAAATATCCTCGTCTGACCAGAGTATGGAAATCTAGGGCTTGTTGCTCAAAAATGGTTTGTTGATTTTGGCGATCTTCATTATTATTACGACGCAGTGACTCTTCTACTGGGATGTCAATTACAATCCCAATATCAGGACGGATCAATGCACTTAAATCTCCATGAATTTGGTCAATTAACTCTAATGGAACTCCTTGGGTATAACCTTGATAAACTTCAGTTGATAAGCGGTGGCGATCGCTAACCACACTTACTCCCCTATCAAATCGAGGAAGCAGACATTCGTTTACAAAAGCTCGCCTGGCAGCCACAAACATCCGAGTCTGGACAACGGGCGGAATCATATTGGATCTGCATTCTAGGAGAACTCCACGCAAGGCTTCACCTAGCTTAGTTCCCCCTGGCTCGCGCAATGAAACGGCAGGAATATCTTGAGTATTAAGAAATTCTGTCAGTATCCCACATTGGGTAGTTTTGCCGGAATTATCAGGGCCTTCAAGGACGATGAATTTGCCGCGTTCCATAAGCTTGAGAATAACAGATTGGGAAGAAATTAAAATTAGGAATTCTGGCAGAAAAAAAGCCCGCGTGACTCACGCGGGCCTGGTGTACAAATTATAAAAAAGATTGAGACGTTCGGAGAAGGTATACTAGCAAAAGGTACACTACCAAACTAATTATCCCCGACGGGTGATAGCCAAAAATGCTTTGAGTTATGTTAATGAAAAAAACAATCAAAATCATTAACAATACATGTCGAGGCCTAATGACTAAGGCCATCTTATAGTTAACTGTGAACACAAATATGATCAAAACGGCACTCAATACGAAGTAATCGACCATTGTGGGTACTAGCCAAATTGTACGAATAAATGAATTGAATAAACTGCCGATTGTAGTATCCATACCAATCTCCTTTACTAGATTTAAGGTGCTGAATTACTTAGTTCTCGCAAGTTATTTGCAAGTTAGGATAATTTCAGATCTGAATTATAGCAAATAGATAAAACTTTTAAATTTATAGGATAAATATTCATAAATTTGGCAGAAAAAAAGCCCGCGTGACGCACGCGGGCAGGGAGACTACCTAGTTTGCTTTTGTCTGGAAAAGAAAAAAGCAAAAATAAGGAATATGAGAAATGCAAACAAATCCTTTTTCCGATCTGGGCTAAACTCGGTGAAAGGAATTTTCTCGTTGATGTTAGATACATAAACGAGAAAGAAAAATGAAGCGGAAATCACACAAGAAATACAAGTAGCGATATGCCATTTGTACTTCCAACTCGAAAACAATACTACACTGAGACTTAGTATAATCACTATTTGCGCGAAATAGTAATATTTATGCAACACTCCATTTAGGACGTCCATCTTACTTTCCTTTTTTTAAAGAACTTGGAGAGAAAAACTTGCGGATTGCAAGTTCTTATATTATAGGATTCCATCGTTGAGTTGTCTACATTAGTATTTGAATATAAAAACATTAGCAAGAAATTATGGTGTACCATGTGGTACACGGACTAAATGTAAAAATATGGCAACTGAATTCAAACTTAACGATCAACAAAAAGAAATCTTTGGAATCATTGAAAATAATAATCAAAATTATTTCATCACAGGCAAGGCTGGAACAGGCAAATCATATCTATTACAGTATTTTAAGCAAAATACGAGCAAAAATGCTGTCGTAGTGGCTCCAACTGGCGTGGCTGCATTAAATGTGGGTGGGCAAACAATCCATTCGTTTTTTCGGATTGAACCTGAGCTAGTTACGAGCGAAAAAATAAAGGTTAGTGCTCAAACAAAGAAATTATTAATCCACGTAGATATGGTGATAATTGATGAGATTTCGATGGTCAGAGCTGATCTAATGGATGGTATTGATCAAGTGTTGCGGAAATCTAAGGATCCGGATCTGCCATTTGGCGGGGCGCAGATTGTGATGTTTGGAGATCCGTACCAATTGCCGCCAATTGTTAGTGATAACGAGATAAATAAATATTTCTTGGATAATTATGGCGGGCCTTTTTTCTTCCATGCAAAAGTCTGGCAAGAATCAAAATTTGCGAAACTGGAACTCAACCATATTTTTCGTCAGAGCCAGGCTGAGTTTATTGATTTGCTTAATTCGATCCGAATCGGCAATGTCAACAATCACACATTAGGAAATATTAACCAAAGAGTTTCGGTCAAAAATGTTACAAACGCTCTAACTCTGGCAACGACCAATTACAAAGTAATGCAGATTAACAATATGCATTTGCATAAAATTGATAAACCAAGTTTTTTGTACCAAGCGTCGTTAACAGGGAAACTGGATAAAAAATCTTATCCTGCTGAAGAGCTGCTGATTCTAAAAGAAGGAGCTCAAGTAATGATGTTGAAAAATGATAAAGAAAAACGTTGGGTAAACGGGTCTCTGGGTAAGATTGTGGAATTGGATAAGGAAAAAATTGTAGTTAATATCGCTGGTGAAAATTATGATGTGGCTAAAGAAACTTGGAAAAAAATTAGTTATTTCTACGATGAAAATGAAAAAAAGATCAAGGAACAGATTATTAGTCAGTTTACTCAATACCCTATTCGTTTGGCTTGGGCTGTAACGATACACAAATCCCAAGGTCAGACTTATGAGCAAGTTAGAATCGATCTAGAGCGGGGAGCATTTGCTGAAGGTCAGACTTATGTGGCTCTAAGTCGCTGCACTACGATTGAAGGCATTAGTTTAGTTCGTCCAATTATGCTAAGAGATATCAAGGTTAACCCTATGATTCGCGAGTTCATGGGAGATGATTACGGTATCTGATTTAGATTAGATCAAGTTACAAATAGAGAGTTGATGCCTTACTCATCTGATTGTGGGGACTCTGGGACTGGAACTCTTCTCATGTATGGGCCAATCATTGCTCCAAGATAGAGAAGCATAATTATCTCATCACGCTCACGAAGTTGCGAATCGAAAGCTTCGCCTGCTTCTGGATGCTTAGTCCACCACTGATCGTGCTTAGATTCGCTTGTCCCAATCTCGACAGGATTTGGGTTTATCACTGGGGACAAAATTCCTGCTTCTTCCAAGATTTCCGTTAAACCTGCCCTTTTAAAACGTATTTCCGCATGCACAGGAACTACAGGATCTGAAAAATTATCTCGTAAAAAATTTACTAATTTCTCCCGTGTTTCTGCATTAAG
This sequence comes from uncultured Gammaproteobacteria bacterium, assembly GCA_964444295.1. Lineage (GTDB taxonomy): Bacteria > Patescibacteriota > Microgenomatia > CAYXHB01 > CAYXHB01 > CAYXHB01. The sequence continues at coordinate 10,277 of CAYUGO010000009.1, forward strand.
AGGTGTACTTTCTGGGCTAGGTTGTTTATTCTGGGTTGGAGTGGGTTCGTTTTCCATGGTTTGATTATATATTATGGAACCAAATGATTTTATTCCACAATTCTGATATAAGTAGTGGTGTATGTCAGAGATCGTTGCTTATGTGCCAGAAGAATTAATAAAAAGAGAAACGCCTATCCAGACTGAAGAAAAGAAAAATGAATTTAATCCAGTTTGCAAGGAAGTACTAGATTATGTTGATGTAAATGACATTCCGCTAAGCTCGGAGATGAAAATACTATTGGAGCAAAAAGACGATGGGCGGTACGGTGGAGCAATCGCTCGAGCTACCGGGAAATTAATGCGAAGTTTAGTTCTACATGGAACTGGTTCTCAAGAAGCAGATGAACGTATATTTGGCATAAATACATACAACGCATGGAATGACATATTAGACTACATTGAAGACAAAAACCCTACTTTAGACAACGAAGAGACACGAAGATTAGCTGAGATAGAGTACGCTGAGGTGATGGCCGATCCACGCGAATTCTACGGATTAACTCCATTAAATGATGTGGAAAGCAATGCGAGTCCAATGGCTGAGCAAATCATAAGATTATTACGTCAAGCAGCTTATACAGAAACCCCTCCCGGGGGAACCCCAACATTTGATGTACGTGATCAAAATGTAAAGTATGCAAATTGCAAAGATAGCGAATTTTACTTAAGCAAAACATTACCTGAATCAGCAGGGAGATTGGAAGGGGCTCGCGCAATTATATATTGTGATGAAAGTGGCAGGGCGATTTTCTATCAAAAAGCGGGTGATTACCATATGGATACTCGATCCAGTTCTAATGAATACTTTGAGTCTGCAACTGCGATTGCATTGTGTGAAGTTTGCGTCAATGGAGTCATGTTTCCAGCGGGAACCTTAGTTGGTTTGGATACTAACCATGGAATGGATTATAGAAAATTTATGGACGATACAGTTAAGGGGATCGAACAAATTACTGGAGTGCTACCGTTAAGATCAACCATGTTTACAGATGAACCAGTAGATCCACAAGCAGTATTTGGTGAACATTACATTGATTTTATAAGTAATATTTCTGCCTATCGAGAGTATCAGTCAGGCGCAGAAGTCCCGACATTGGAGACTTTTCGAGATTACGCAAGAAGAGTAATTGATAATTCAGGGAAGTATGTAACGGAATAGGCGTAAATTATATTATGCGTGGAACTTTTATTACGCGACCTATGATGAATTGATTACGGGGCAATATCTAAATACGTAATTAATTCAAGTTTATGTTGGATAAGTTGTTTAATAAATATATAAATCTACAATCGTGGGATGAAAGCAATCAGACAAGAACATGGACTGTGATGTGCCGTGGCATGTATACGGCATTTGTTATTGGCAAGAGTGAGTTATAAGGAAACTCTATTGTTGTTTGAAAATGGAGAATACCGAGTCGATAATGAAGCAAATCATTATTTCAGGGAATTGTTTTCTATATTGGGTAAATTTGGCAAAAAATATAAATGGCAGTATGCGCAAAACTGTGATTCGGTACAGTTAAATAAGAAATTTTCTATAGTTTTTATCGCTCAATCTCCAAGTTATCTGTTGGGGCATTTTGTGCGTAGATATATGAATAAAGGGATGGATCCATGGATTAATTTCCCCGATAGAAATTACAAGCAGGATTCCGAGATGATTTGCCAGGTGAAATTAAGTATGGTGGTTATGAAATGTTATTATGGTTTTGATTTGAATATAAACTTGGATAATATGTTGGTTTGAAAAGGAGAAAAATTATATTGACAGCTAATTTAGATTTATACCTGTTGACATCGAATATGAATCATGGTAAAAACATTAAATCTGTGTTTTTGATCCTTGTGCACAAATAAGGATTGTGTGATGTGCACAATTTTTTGTGTTTTTAACACTAACAACCGTAACTCATGACAGCAAGTAACCGTCTCTACTGGGGAAACCTCAATAAAAAACTGCCAGAACTTGATCTAACGGTCGTTCAGCGAGATTCTTGGGCTTGGTTTTTGCGTGATGGAATTAGAGAGGCTTTGAAAGAAGTGGCCATGGTTGATGATTTTACCGGCAAGAACTGGAGCTTGGAATTCTTGGATTTCTTTATCGGCGAACCTGAAATTAACGCACAACACGCGATTCTTAAGACTGTTTCATTAACTGCTCCACTACGAGTTTTGGTGCGATTAACCAATAAGAGATTGAATACCCAAAAAGAACAAAAGGTATTTTTGGGTGATATGCCTTTAATGACTCAAAGAGGTACATTTATTATCAATGGTGTTGAGCGTGGCGTAGTAAGTCAAATTGTGAGATCTCCTGGTGTATATTTTTCGGAAGACACCGATCCAGCTACCGGGAGGAAATTAGCCAAAGCTGAACTTCGCCCAATTCGCGGTTCTTGGCTTGAGTTTGAGTCAAGCAAGAATGGAATTCTCTATGCGAGAATTGATCGACGCAGGAAATTCCCTATTACTACTTTCTTGCGAGCTGTAGGGTATTCGACAAATGAAGAAATAAGACAAGCTTTTGATGATGTACGAGATTTGCCAAGTTATTCAATGATTGAGGCAAGCTTAGCAAAAGACGTAACCCATAACAAAGATGAAGCCCTGATCGAAATTTACAAACGTTTCCATCCTGGTGAACCAGCTGTTTTGGATAACGCAGAAGCTTTGGTCAAGAATATGTTCTTCAACCCACGCCGATATGATTTGTCACAAGTCGGCCGATACAAGATCAATAAAAGATTAAAGATTGAAGGAGAACACGAGAAAACCCAACAGATTTTGACTTCTGAAGATATATTACGAACAGTTAAATATTTGTTGAAGTTACAACAAGGCGAAGGTCGAGTTGATGACATTGATCATTTGGCTAATCGAAGAATCCGCCGAGTTGGAGAGTTAGTGGCGACTACTGCTTTCCGAGTGGGTTTGTTAAGACTAGAAAGAGCTGTACAAGAAAAAATGAGTTTGGCTGATCCTGATGAAGATGCAATTGCTCCAATTAACTTGATTAATGCCCGACCTGTAATTGCTGCAATTAATGAATTCTTCCGTTCTAATCAATTATCGACGATTATCGACCAAACTAATCCTTTGTCTGAGATTGATAATTTGCGAAGACTATCCGTCATGGGACCTGGCGGAATTTCTCGAGAAAGAGCTTCTTTCTCAATCCGTGATATTAATTCTTCACAATATAGCCGTCTTTGTCCTGTGAGATCACCTGAAGGTCCCAACATCGGACTTGTGACCTATATGTCATTGTTTACCAAGATAAATGAATTCGGATTTATGGAAGCTCCATATTTTAAGGTGGAAAAGATTGAAAAAGACGGCGAAGTTAAGATGCGAGTAACTGATGAATTGGTTTATATGAGTGCTGACGATGAAGAAGAAAACCATATAACCCATGCTGATCTTGATATCGATGAGAAAGGATTTATCAATGAAACTTGGGTACCAATGCGATATCGAGGTCAATTTTCGGAAGGATCAGTAGATCAAGTAGATTACATTGATATCGTGCCTAGACAAGTTGTGGGAAGTGCAGCTTCTTTGATTCCTTTCTTAGCTAACGATGACTCAATTCGGGCTTTGATGGGAACTCATATGCAATGTCAGGCTGTTCCTTTGGTTAGACCAGCTGCTCCTGTGGTTGGTACTGGTATGGAAAGTGAAATTGCCAGAGCTATGAACTGGGCAGTGAGAGCTCGGCATGATGGTATTGTCCGCTATGCTGATGCTGAGAGAATCGATGTGGAATTAATTGATGAACCTGATGCACCTATAATTAGTGATGATTATGTAACTTACGCTAAAGGTGTAGAGACATACTCAGTAATTAAGTTCCGTAGATCGTCCCAAAGCACTTGTTACAACCAAAGAGTTCTGGTTAGAACTGGGGATAAGGTTAAAAAGAATGACATCATCATCGATGGTCCTGCTTGTGATGGCGGAGAACTTTCGCTTGGTCAAAACCTTTTGGTGGCTTATGCCTCATTTGATGGACTTGGTTATGAAGATGCCATCGTGATATCTGATCGATTGGTAAAAGAAGATTTGTTAACTTCGGTGCATATTGAAGAATATAGCTCATCAGTAGTTGATACTAAGCTTGGACCTGAAGAATTAACTCGTGATATTCCCGGAGTTAACGAGTCAGAATTAGCACGTTTGAGTGATGATGGAATTATTACTGTCGGATCTCAGATTGGTCCTGGGGACATTTTGGTTGGGAAAATTGCTCCAAAAGGCGAAACTGAGCTAAGTGCAGAAGAGAGATTACTTCGAGCTATTTTTGGAGAGAAAGCTAAGGAAGTCAGAGACACATCACTAAGAATGCCTCATGGTGATCGAGGAATTGTTGTTGATGTTAGAGTTTTGGATCGAGACAAAGGTGATGAGCTTGAGTCTGGAACAATGAAAGAAGTGATTGTCCAAGTTGCTCAAATGCGTAAAATCACAGTTGGAGACAAACTAGCAGGGCGCCACGGAAATAAAGGTGTTATTTCACGGATAGTACCCGCTGCTGACATGCCATTCTTGGATGACGGAACAGCTGTAGATATTATGATTTCTCCAATTTCGGTCTTAGGACGTATGAACTTGGGACAATTGATGGAAGCTCAAATCGGAATGGCAATGGCAAAGAAAAATAGCAAAGTAGCCGTACCTGTATTTGAGAGCATCCCTGAGGAAAAATTGCAAAAGCTATATGACGAAGTAGGCATGCCTGCATCTGGCAAAGTTTATTTGCGTGATGGGCGAACCGGCGAGCAATATGAAACTCCAACCATGGTTGGTATCGGATATATATTGAAACTTATCCACATGGTAGAAGACAAAACTCACGCTCGCTCAACTGGACCTTACTCATTGGTGACACAACAGCCTTTGGGAGGTAAAGCTCAAATGGGAGGACAGAGACTAGGAGAAATGGAAGTCTGGGCATTAGAGAGCCATCGGGCTGCACATGTATTACAAGAAATGTTGACTATTAAATCTGATGATATCGTGGGCCGATCCAAAGCATTTGAAGCAATTGTCAAAGGCACAGAAATCCCCGAATCTAATGTCCCTGAATCGTTTAAAGTCTTAGTCAAAGAACTGCAAAGCTTAGGTATTAACGTCTTGGCTCATGGAGCAAAATTAGTAGAAGAACCTATAAATGAAGATTTATCTGAGCCTTTGATTGCTTCTAATGATCCTGAAGTGATAGAAAAAATTGAAAATGAAATCTTTGACGAAGAGCTTGGCGATAAAAAAGAAGAGAAAGATGACGATGACAATGATGACAAGTATGAAAGGGACGAAGAACCAACAGCAGATATGTTAGCAGAAACGGGCGATGAAGGCGCGGAGGTGCCTGATGCTCATTGACGGCTGGCATAGTTATTTGCGATAATAAGCAGTTATGGACTTTAATCAATTAGCAGATTTCGAATCACTAGAAATAAGAGTGGCATCACCTGATGACATTAAGTCTTGGTCTCATGGGGAAGTCACAAAACCTGAAACAATTAATTATCGTACGTTGAAGTCTGAAAAAGATGGCTTGTTCTGTGAGAAAATCTTTGGTCCGACCAAAGATTGGCAGTGTTACTGTGGTAAATATAAGGGGATTCGCTATAAGGGAGTGATTTGTGATAAATGTGGTGTTGAAGTAACTCAATCTCGAGTCCGTAGAGAAAGAATGGGTCATATCAACTTAGCTTGTCCTGTGGCACATGTTTGGTTCTTCAAAGGGACACATTCAAAATTATCACTATTACTGGATATTAGCCCCAAGTCTCTGGAATCTGTCGTTTATTTTGCCCAGTATGTGGTTTTGAGTGCTGATGAATCCAAGAGAGAAGAAACTGTTAAGTTATTGGAGGAAAATTTGAGCAATACAGTTGAGCAAATCAAGAAGCACATGGAAGAAAGATTAACTCAAATTGAAGCAGATAAGGAAACAACAACCGAAGATTTGAAGAGAAAAGTCAAAAACCAGGATCAATTAACCATTGCATTGCAAGAATTAGAACTCAAGACTAAAAAATTGATGCAATCAACCCGTGATCAAGCTGTAGTTGACGAGGATAAAGGTCGAGAATTGTATAAAAGACTGCAATCCATTGTGAAGCAATTGAATAGCAGAAGTTTGTTGACTGAGGATGAATATGTAAAGTTGCTGGAATACGATGCAGCTGATTTCTTTGAGGTGGGTATGGGAGCAGAGGCTGTAATTGAGTTAGTAAAAAAACTTGATTTGAAGGCAATGTATGGTGAATTAAAACAAGATGTTGATAAGTCTGTGAGTGCAAAAAGGTTAAAGGCAATTAAGAGATTAAAAATTGTCAAAGGCATGATCGAGGCGGAGATTGATCCAGTATGGATGATCATGACTATTTTGCCAGTGTTACCCCCAGATCTACGACCCATGGTGCAGTTATCAGGAGGAAGATTTGCAACTAGTGATTTGAACGATTTGTATCGGAGAGTAATTAATCGAAATAATCGCTTGCATCACTTGATTGAACTTGGTGCACCAGAAATCATTTTGCGGAATGAAAAGAGAATGTTGCAAGAAGCTGTTGATTCACTATATGATGCACCACAAAGAAATTTGACAACTCGAAGACAACGACGAGTGTTGCGTTCATTGTCTGAAATGTTAAAAGGTAAGCAAGGTCGATTTAGACAGAATTTGCTAGGAAAACGCGTCGATTACTCAGGTCGTTCGGTTATCGTAGTTGGACCTAACTTGCGTCTTGATCAATGCGGATTACCAAAAGATATGGCACTGGAGATGTTTAAGCCATTTGTATTAAGGCAAATGATTTTGCGAGGATTAGCGCCAAACGTAAAGAGCGCTAAAAATATTTTGGAGCGCAGACCACCTGAAGTATTTGATATTTTGGAAGAAATTACCAGCAAGCATCCTGTGTTGTTGAACCGTGCTCCGACCTTGCACAAATTATCAATTCAAGCATTTTTCCCGATTTTGATCGAAGGAAATGCAATCAGTTTACATCCCTGTGTCTGTGATGCTTACAATGCTGATTTCGATGGCGATCAAATGGCAGTACATATTCCGTTGAGCAAAGTAGCCAGACAAGAAGCTGCTGACTTAATGACTCCTGTAAATAATTTGCTTCGACCAGCTGATGGAGTGCCGATTACCGTCCCAGCGAAAAAAGAAATTGCTCTCGGAACTTACTATTTGACTTCATTGGATGAAATGGTCAAGCCACATGAGGGGTTGTTTGGATCAACTGCTGAAGTAATTACTGCATATCAAAATGGACGAATTGCGATGCGACAATTAGTTACAGTCAGAATCAAAGGTGAGTTCGTTGAAACAACTGTGGGACGGATTATGTTTAATGAAGTTTTGCCTCAGCCTTTGCAGTTCGTAAATGAACCAATTAGACAAACAACTGTTAAGGATTTGTTTTCTAAGGCCTTAAAGATTTGTGATAAAAGTGAGATTGCTGACATGATTGATAATATCAAGCACCTTGGATTCCAAGCTGGAACTCTATCCGGTTTGTCTCTATCAATCAATGACTGTCAATTGTTGCCAGAGAAAGATGAAATTATTGAGTCAGCTAATAATGAAGTAGCTGAAATTGAAGAGAATTATTCGATGGGATTGACTACCAATGTGGAGCGCAAGAGATTAACTCAAGAAGTTTGGATTAGAACTACTGAAGAATTAGCAGATAAAACATGGAATGCATTTGATAATGATAATCCAATTAAGTTAGTCATTGATGCTAAGGTGGGACGTGTTTCCCGAGATAATATTAAGCAGTTATCTGCTATGAGAGGCTTAGTCGTAGATCCAAACGGTAATATCATCGAGATGCCTACTAAGTCTAATTACCGTGAAGGTCTAACGATTTTTGAATACGTAACGGCCGCTCGTGGAGGACGCAAGGGTTTGACTGATACTGCGATTAAAACTGCTGATGCCGGTTACCTAACTCGAAGATTAGTTGATGTCGGTCATGACATGATTATCAGAATTGAAGATTGTGGTGTTGAAGAAGGTTTGGAAATTCTACGAGGAACTCGACCTAATACGTTTGGATATCGATTACTGGGACGCTATGTAGTTAACGATGTCGTGCATCCCAATGGTGAAGTCATCTGTGACACCAATACTATCGTAGATGAGGTTATTGCCAACATCATTCAAGAGAGCGATATTTCCAGTGTTACTGTTCGCTCTCCTCTATCTTGTAAATCCAAACATGGACTCTGTGCCAAATGCTATGGATGGGATTTATCAGATCGAGAAGCTGCAGATCTGGGAACTCCTGTTGGAGTTTTGGCAGCCCAGAGTATCGGTGAACCAGGAACTCAATTGACAATGAGGACCAAGCATTCTGCTGGTGTTGTCGGAACTGATGTGACTCAAGGACTACCTAGAGTTGAAGAATTGTTTGAAGCACGTTCACCTAAGGTTCCGTCTCCAATTAGTGAAATTGCTGGAACTGTAAGTATTAATGAGACAGAAACCGGATTTGAAATTAGTGTAGAAAACAAATCTGTCAAACCTGCAGAAGTTAAGGTCTATGCGGCGCCTCTTAGCAGCAAGTTGTTAGTTGAAAATGGCCAAACAATTCAAGAAGGAACTGCTTTGGTTAGCGGATCTTTGGATTTGAAGGAAATTCTGAGGATACAAGGCTTACACAAAGTCCAGACCTACTTGGTCGAGCAGTTGCAAGCTGTATACGAATCACAAGGAATTACGATCCATGATAAGCATTTCGAGGTAGTTGTGCGCAGAATAACTGATAGAGTCAGAATCCACACTGCTGGTGACACTAAGTTCTTGATTGGAGATTTGATTGATCGTGTATCGTTTGAAGTTGAGAACCAGAGAGTCATAGCCGAAGGTGGAGAACCTGCAACTGGTGAAATGACTATCCTAGGAATAACACGTATGGCACTAAATGCGGATAACTCATGGCTGTCAGCTGCATCGTTCCAACACACCACCCAAGTCTTGTCTGAAGCTGCTGTTAGAGGCAGTAAAGATCCATTGCTGGGACTGAAAGAAAACGTCATTATTGGTCGCTTGATCCCGACCTCTCCAGAGAGAGCTGTGATTCAATAGTTTTTTGCCAAGATTAGGAATCATTTATAGACTTAATCTCAGGCTCTGGTATAATCAAGTGCGTTATTTATATGCCAACATTCAATCAACTAGTCCGAAAAGGACGCCGACAACCAGCTGCAAAAGTAAAAGGTACTGCATTGCGCAAATTTTATAATGCCAGCACTCGTGTCAGCTCAGTCTTACCGTCTCCTTTGAAAAGGGGCGTTTGTACAATGGTTAAGATTATGACTCCAAAGAAACCTAACTCAGCTCAGCGAAAAGTTGCCAGGGTCAGACTTTCGAACAAAGTTGAAGTGACTGCTTATATTCCAGGTGAAGGTCATGACTTAGCTGAGCATTCTATCGTCCTTATCAGAGGTGGTAGAGTTAAGGATTTACCTGGTGTAAAATACCACGTAGTTCGAGGAGTCTATGACACCTCTGGAGTCCAGAATCGCAAACAGTCACGTTCTAAATATGGAACTAAAAAATCTAAAGGTGCATCAACCGCATCAGCAAAATAACATAAAAATATGAGAGGCAAAAAAGCAACCAAGCGCATCATTTCCCCCGATCCAATGTATGGAAGTACAACTGTGGCTCGATTGATTAATCGTGTAATGATTGATGGGAAGAAGTCTGTGGCACAAAAACAAGTTTATAATGCTTTAGCGATTATTGAAGAAAAGACAGGCCAAGATCCTTTGATAACCTTTAAGATGGCAATGGAAAATATTAAGCCTATTATGGAAATTCGTGCTCGCAGAATTGGCGGTGCAGCTTATCAAGTACCTATGCCTGTGCGAGTTGATCGACGGCTGACTCTAGCTTTGCGATGGCTCGTGACTCATTCTAACAATCGACCTAATAGCGAGTACAAGACTTATGCTGCTAAATTAGCCCAAGAATTATTAGATGCAGCTAGCAATCAAGGAGCTGCGGTCAAACAGAGAGAAACTGTACATCGACAGGCAGAAGCAAACCAAGCATTTGCTCATTTTAGATGGTAAGCTAATAATTGCTTTTTTAATTATTATCGTAAAATATGGCTGAATTAAACACAGATCGTGATTTACCAATTACACAATTTCGTAATATCGGAATTATTGCGCATATCGACGCAGGTAAGACTACCACGACAGAACGCGTACTTTATGATTCAGGGAAAACGCACAAGCATGGATCTGTAGATGATGGAAACACAACAACTGACTGGATGGTGCAAGAGAAGGAACGTGGCATTACCATCGTATCAGCTGCAATTACCGCTTTCTGGAAGAATCACCGGATTAACATCATTGATACTCCAGGCCACGTGGATTTTACCGTGGAAGTTGAGAGATCCTTGCGAGTTTTGGATGGTGCGGTCATGCTGTTTGATGGCAAAATGGGAGTTGAGGCACAATCCGAAACTGTTTGGCATCAAGCTGACAAATATCATGTACCTCGACTTTGTTTTGTAAATAAACTGAATTTGATTGGCGGAGATTTTAAGATGTCTGTTAAATCTATTCATGAAAGACTCAAGGCTAATGCTCTTCCAATTTGGTTGCCAATTGGAATTGAGTACGAACTTAAGGGCGCTGTTGATTTGGTAGAAATGAAAGCTTATACATATGACAGCATCGATGCTCATGAACTTAAGGAAGTTGAGATCCCCGACGACATGAAAGAAGATGCTAAGAATTATCGAGAACAATTGATTGAGGCTGTTGTGGAATTTGACGATGAGTTGATGAGCAAGTATTTGGATGGAGAAAAATTGACTAACGAGGAATTGAGAAGAGCAGTTAGAGCAGCCACTGTAAGCGGTAAATTCTTCCCGATTATGGGCGGTGATTCTCGAACCGTAATTGTAACCAAAATGTTGGATGCTGTAGTCGACTATCTCCCCTCCCCCTTGGATGTTCCACCAATTAAGGCAATTGATCCTCGAACGGGAGAAGAAGTTTTGCGCCATACTGATCCTAAGGAACCGTTGACCGCATTAGCTTTTAAGATTCAGACAGACCCTCATGTGGGACGATTAACATATGTAAGAATCTACTCCGGAACTCTAACTGCCGGAAGCTATGTATATAACGTGGCACAGAACAAAACTGAGCGTTTGGGTCGGATTCTGTTAATGCATGCTGATAAACGCGAGGAAATTAAGGAAGCTTATGCAGGAGAGATCGTAGCTGCTGTTGGATTTAAGAGCGTCACAACTGGAGATAGTTTGGCAACAGAAGACAATCCGGTGACGCTAGAGGCAATTAATTTCCCTGAACCAGTCATTTCACTTGCAATCGAACCTAAAACCAAGTCTGACCAAGAAAAGATGGGTGTGGCGTTGGGCAAGCTACTCGATGAGGATCCAACTCTCAAAGTCTCAACTAATCATGAAACTAGCCAAACCCTAATTGCCGGTATGGGAGAGTTGCATTTGGAAATTATCGTCGATCGTTTGAATCGAGAGTTCAAAGTTGAAGTAGCCACAGGAGCTCCTCAGGTGGCGTATAAAGAAACTATCACAGGAATTGCTACAGCTGAGTCCAAATACATCCGCCAGACCGGAGGTCGTGGGCAATACGGTCATTGTTTGCTTCGAGTTGAACCGTTAGGACGAGGAGAAGGATTTGAATGGGTGAATGAAATCAAGGGAGCAGCTATTCCTAATGAATTTATTCCTGCAGTCCAAAAAGGTGTGGTTGAAGCCATGGAAAATGGAGTCTTGGCAGGATTCCCATTGGTTGACATGAGAGTAGCTTTGTACGATGGTTCTTATCATGAGGTTGATTCATCAGAAATTGCTTTTAAGATTGCTGGATCTCAGGCTTTGCAACAAGCCTGCAAAAATGCCAAACCTGCACTTCTTGAGCCAATTATGAAAGTCGAAGTTACAACTCCTGACGAGTTTATGGGAGATGTGATTGGAGATTTGTCATCCAAGAGATCTCAGATCCAAGGCTCAGAATCACGTGGAGCGGTAGTCGTAGTTACGGCATTAGTCCCATTGGCGGAGTTATTTGGATATGCAACTAGACTACGATCCTTGACTCAAGGCCGAGCTTCTTACTATGTTGAACCGTCTCACTACCAAGAAGTGCCTCCAAACGTGGCTGAGCAAGTAGCCAGTGCGCATAAACAACCGAGTCGGGCTTCGTAAATTAAAGGAAGAAAAGAAATAATAGACTTATAGTATAGATTATTTGGTGTTTTTGTGCTAATATCGTGAATACTTGTTGCACTGCGTAACAGGTTTGAAAACTTATTCCCAAGGAGGGAAA
>CAYUGO010000010.1:0-22227 GCA_964444295.1 uncultured Gammaproteobacteria bacterium
CCTAATAAAAATATAACTGTGCTTATTCCCATTGCAAGAAATAATTTGGAATAGTTATAGTTTGCTTGATAAGCTTGGATAGCGTTAGCCATGTTAACCCAATTAAAGCGATCTTTATCTTGAAGCATAGTTTTGACAAACCAAAATGGTTGCCATACAAAAAATGAATCTGAAGATTTACTTATACTCATGAATGGAAATATGAAAACAAAACTAATTACAGAGCTTATAATTAGTAGTTTGGTAATTGGAATAAAATAAAAGTTTCTTATTTCAGTTTTAAATATAGATGTTATATTTTGAGTTTTGAGCAATTCTTCAATTGACAGAAGTCCCAAGGCGGATATAACCAAAATAGATGCATATATTTTGGTCTGTGCTAATAAGCCAATTAATACAGCAATTAAGAGTAAAAAATTAAGAGCTGGTTTTTGGAGATACTTATTAAAGTAAATTAGACATAATAATAAAATTGCCAAGGAAAGAGCAAATGGGGGATTTATGAGTGTAGAGATTGATTGCTGCGCCCAAAATGCAGTCTCTCCACCAATATCACTGAAATTAATCAAACTGAAGATCCAGCCAGCGCTGCCGACAGTAAAGACACTTATAATTGCAAAGATTGGTGCTGATTTGTAATTTGAGGTTTGGTTAACAAAGAGCCATACTAAGATGGCAATTATAATGGAAGTTAAAAATGGTAGTAGGTGAAAATAGGTTGTGATTATTGATAAATTTGTGATACTGGAAATGAATGCCGTTAAAAAATCGGTAAAAAAATGATAATTTTGGAGAGTTGTATTAACCAGTAAAGGGTTGTCAAGTGAAAAGTTTTTTTGAAAACTTGAGGCAATTGATATATGCCAAATTGCATCATGGCCATTAGGTCCCCAAAAACCAAGTCCGTAACTCATCAGTTGACCACTTCTTACCATAACTAATGACCATAGACTTGAAACCAAAATAATAATAAATGGAGTGAGAAAATTTCTAAACGTAATTATTAATATAACCAAACTAACACTAATAACGATTAAGTAATCTGTAAAGTAATATTTGGGCCACACTGATTGCCAACTTGAATTAAGATTATTATTTGTTAGACCTACTGCCGTGTCTATCTGGGCCGGGATTGTAAGTAATAAATTTTTATGAGGGTTACGGTTGGCAATAAATGGCTCTAGATAGCTCGAATCATAATTACGTAAGTCACGGAGTGTGGTTAATCCATTAACAGTAATATACCCTCGACGCTGCGTTGGTTCCATTTTCCACTCGGCGGATTTATTTGTATCGAGTGGATCAATGAGGGAAATTGAATGTGAAGGAGAAACTAAGTAGTTATCTAAATACCACTGAGCAAATTGTTTATATTGAACTATCTCTAATTCTTGTTGATTTGCTCGACTTGCAACATAATTTAGTTGTCGGGAAACTTCGGGTCCATATTCCTCTAAATTGTAGTCATTTTCGATGCCAATTAGTAAAAATCCAAACTGGTTTGATTCGTTATCAAGATAACTACTAGCAATTTGTTTGAAATAGTTAATATCTAAAGAATGAAGCATGTAATCATTAGGTTGAACGCTGTATGTACTGTTGTGAACACTTAACCCATATCCATTGACTGCATCCCTCGCTGCCCACTGACCAACTACTAAAGGAATAGACATATTTTTGTTATTAGTAGGAGTTAAAATGTTTTGGGTTGAGGGAATATATGGAACTCCCCAATAACTTCCCCATAGCTGATAATGATCTGTACTATATTGATCAGCGCAAATAATAATTCCCGTTATCCCGTATCTTTGAGACATATATTTAGCAGAGAAAGCATCAATGTGCCACGCGCCAACCGTACTGGGATATTGCCCATATATAGTTAAAAACTTATTCATTGTTTGGTCAATTAAACTAATTCTTTCATTAATTGAATAACCTGACAAAAAGACCACATTAGAATCGTACCAATATGAATTTGGATTGTATTTAACCTCTGCATCTTCTGCTAGAGATTGGGTTATTTCCATAAAAACTCCGACTTCATCTTGGGGTTGCCTTGCTTTAATCAAAGTATTGATTTGCTGATCTAGCATGGCATCATAACGAACCAGCCATGTGGTTGGAACCTGGTTGGTAGAAACAATGTTGATTAAGGTTTGTGTTTGAGTTTTGGGACTTTGTGAATTGGTCCAATTATCATTTCCTCGAATGGGATAGACAGGAGAGACAAATTTGGGTGAGGCCTCGACAGGGTTTGTCTGAGTACTAAATACTAAAAATGTGAAGAAGACTATAAGGAGGAGTTTTATTTGGTTGGCCATATGGATTTGGTGAATTTTGTGATTAAATCATTTACCAAAAGAGGTGCCATGAGCCTAAGGGAAGTAAGATAAATTATTGAACTAATAGTAATGGTGATGATTAGATTAATCCACGATGGCGCCATGTTGTGACTAATTAAGACTGCTGATATCCCCATGACAACAACAGATATCAATGGTGGCATAAGGGCGGTGATAAAACTAAAATTAACGAATTTCTTAAGAATTAATAAGGGTATAATTGAAGCGAATGATATTATTCCAACTCCAATAGAAACACCTTTATAACCGTAAATCCAGCCGAGAGGTGCAACAATTGACCAAGTTAAAATCGTCCACATGATCATAAGCTTAGTTACAATTTTGATATGTCCAATTGCTGCGAGAGCGTTGGTGGCAGGCGTTGATACTGCAGCCCACAAGCTATTAATTGCATAGAGATAGAAAATAAACACAGCGGGCTCCCATTTGTTATAACGAGGGATTAACTTGATTAAAACATCTAAGATTGCAGCCGCACCGACGACAAAGGGGAATACTGATGCCGCTGAGAAAAAAATCATTTTGGTGACAGCTGACTGAAGCTTTGATTTATTATCTTGGATTTGGGAAATTGCTGGGAAAGTAACACGGGTAACATTATCAGAAATAAAACGGAGTGGTTTTTGGGACCAAGTTTGTGCCCAGCCTAAGTATCCTAACCCCGACGGTCCTACTACTCCACCAAGGATTACATTGAGTAATCTGTCTTTTATTGCAGCAATTATTGTATTTAATTGATACGGAACTCCAAACTTAAGCAGCTTTTTGATGGATGATTTATCCCAAGCCAATCCAATGTGCCAAGGAGAGAGGATATAAATAGTGAATAAGCCAAATATGCCACGGGCAATAACTGCCAAGGCATAACTATTGATACCGAAACCTTTGATTGCCATAGTCACGGCAATTGAATAGAAGATGATAGTTTCTACTGTTTCTACAATGACAAGTTTTTCAAACTTGAGGGATCTCTCTACTAAAACTGATGGAATTGTTTTGAGAGATGCCAAGAAAAATCCAAATAAAACTGAAGCCCACAATAAGATTGTTTGGTTGTCCCATCCATAGGCTCGAGCTAGGAACGGTGAAATAACTAAACCGACAATGCATAAAGCACCAAATAATAATTGTTGGATTGTGAAGCTGGTTCGTAAATCATTGAGCGTGGGGATGTTTTTTTGCTGAATGAGAGATGCTGATAATCCTACGTCAGAAAAATAGCTTAAGATGCCTACTAATTCATTTACTAAGAAAAAGATACCAAATTCTTTGGGGGAGAGATATTGAGTTAAAAAGAAAATTCCGACAAGGCTAAACATTTGCAAGAAACCACTTCTGCTAACCAAAACAATCATACTTCGGGTTACATTAGTGCTTATTTGCTGATGAGTTTGGTGCATCTTTTTTGTTATTAAATTAAGGGCGATTAACTTGATATAGCATTAGTGATTGATGTGTCCCGTCTGGCCTGGTAGCTTTGGGATAACTTTGGATTAATACAAGATTGGAAGAATTAATATCCTGAATCTTAAGGCGTTCATCATTGAAAACCAGATAGACTAGATTTTCTTGAGTAGCATCAATAAGCGATTGCGGAACTTCATCGATGATAAACGAATTGCCAATGACTGTGACATTGGGATGCTTGTCAAAATATATTTGTAATCCGTCGGGAGTAGTACCAAAAAAGCCTTCTGTGCCAACTACAACACGATTCGACTGACTTTGTTGATCAATGTAACTAGCCATTTGCTTCAATCCTTGCCCTGCAGTCCATTCTTCAAGATATCCAGATCTTTCGATTCGTGGCAAATTGGCTAATGCTGGATTGGTAATGATAATAATTGATTGGAACAATCCATAGCCAAAGAGAATTAGGGCGAATAGTGATTTGAGGAAAAGGTTTTTGCGAAAGTGATACAAAACTTGAGTGAATCCGATTGACGCTAAAATTAAAAATGGCGGAATAATAAAAAAGAAATAACGAGCGGTCAATCCACGTGCCACGAAAATTTGGATTATAGATGGGCCCAATATCCAGAGGATGAAGAATAGAACTTTGGATTTGTGGTTTTTGTAAAGTAAAAATATGCCTGTGAAGAAAAATACTAAAACTCCTGGAGTTATTAAATACCAAATAAAACTTACAAAGGCTAATGAATTAGTTTGAAAAATTCCAATTGGGTTAGCTACCACTTCAGACAGTGGATAACGATAATCTTGATTTCTGAGAGCAATTTGGTGGAACTCGGGTCCCAGCCTAAGGATGTTGTAAACCGCAAAGGAAATAAGCAAAGCTAAAGATATCAAAATAGCAAATTTGAGGTAATGCCAAAGATTAAATCGTGGCAACAGAAGAGGGATTAGAGGCCCGAGGCTAAGGAAAACTATGGCGGGGGATTTGGTGAGTAATGCAAATCCGAGCACTCCTCCACTGATTAGAGTTGTGTCTAAACGAGTATGTCGGGCCATCAAATATGTAAAGATTAGTGACCATATTCCAAACGTTAGTAACAAACTATCAGCAAGGGCATATCTGTCGAAAAACACAGCATATGGCATAGTGGCATATAACAAACCAGTGATAAATGATGTAAACCTCCGATGTGTGATTAAATACGTAAAGATATACAAACCTACAACACTAGAGGTACCTGCTAGGGTTGAAACTAATCTACCTGCATAGAGAGGATCAGAAATTATTTTGAGGAAAGGGATAATCAACCACATAAAGAGAGGTTGTTTGCCATCGGTAAGCGGTAAAAAACGTAAGGTGGGCTCAGCCCTCATTACTTGTGCCCAGCGAATATAGATGGCTTCGTCAGCAAATATCGGCCAGATTAATAAATTAATAATTCTTATCCCAAAGGTAATTAATATTAGGGAAATAAGAAGTGGAAGATGTGGCCTAAGTTTGCGCCAAAGCATTAAGGCCTGTTGTGGAGTATCAAACATAGCGACCTTTAAGATCATTTAATCTGACTCTTAATATTTGTTTGAGCATATCGATAGATTCTTTGATAAATTTTTGGGCAGTTCGTTCTTTACTCGTACTTAGATCGTTATCTTCCCACTTAACAGGAACTTCTTTTATAGGGTGTTTGAATTTTTGGGCGAGAAAGAGAAACTCTACATCCCAAGCTGCCACGGTCCAACCTTTGGCTGAGTGAGTTTGGTCAAAAATCATCATCTTGGAGAAAATGTCTTTAGCAATATCTGTTTGGACTAATTTGAAGCCACACTGAGTGTCTTTGATTTGAGAAAGAAGCAGACTACGACGAAAAATTCCAAACAAATTCGATGCTAGCTTACGCCAGATGGAAGAATTTTTGCGCTGGTTGCCACGTGAACCTATGACAACGGGGAATCCAAAGTCTGCGTATTTTATTAGCTTATTTACTTGATCAATAGGAGTAGATTGATCCATATCGGTAAAAAGTGTGTATGTACCTTGAGATTTGTGAAGACCAGCACGCAGGGCAAAAGCTTTGCCTCCATGAGCATTCTTAAGTAGGTGGATGTGAGAGCTGGTGTGCTTTTGGACGTAATCGATGCTCCCATCGTTACTTTGGTCATCAGAAATAATTATTTCGTAACTAAAGTCTTGTTTAGATAGATATTTATCTAAATCTGATAATGCACCATTTTTAAGATTCTGCAATTCGTTATAGCAGGGAATTACGACTGATAAATAAATATTAGGACTCATGTTTTTGCTAATTGTATCTGTTTTATATGATAATTGTCGATTAAAATTGTATAGTTAAGGAAATTACTGATTTCGAATTAGACTATAACAGAGCATGAAAACAAACACATCTAAGGTAATTATTGTTGGCGCTGGATTTGGGGGATTGGCAGCTGCGGCACTATTGGCCAAGGATGGATTTAGGGTAGAAGTATATGAAAAGAATGTTCAGCTCGGCGGTCGAGCTGGGGTATGGGAAAAGGATGGTTTTGTGTTTGACATGGGTCCTTCGTGGTATTTAATGCCAGATGTGTTCGAGAAGTTTTTCGGAGAGTTTGGATGTAAACCAAGTGATTTTTTTGAATTGAAAAGACTGGATCCTTCATATCGAATTTGGTTTGGGGAGAATGACTACATTGATATGCCAACAGATCTTGGAGAAGTTAAGAAAATATTTGCAAAGTTAGAGGTTGATGGAGATAAGAAGTTAGAAAAATATCTGGAACAAGCTAAATATCAATATGATATAGCGATGGAACGATTTATTTACCGATCTTATAACTCTTGGACAGATGTCCTCGATAAACAATTAATGGTTGAAGGCTCTAAACTAAATGTATTTGGGAGTATGGGGAAACTTGCTGAAAAGTTTTTTTCATCAGAAAAGGCTAGGAAAATATTGCTCTATACAATAGTTTTTTTGGGCGGTTCACCTCAGGTTACTCCTGCCTTGTATTCAATAATGACTCATATAGATTTTTCGCTCGGCGTATGGTATCCGATGGAGGGAATAAATAAAGTAGCCTTAGCAATAGAATCATTGGGCAAAAAACATGGTGCTAAGTTTCACTATGGCAAGGCGGTTGATAAAATTATTGTGGAGGATGGGAAAGCAGTTGGAGTTGAGGTTGGAGGGAAAGTATACAGAGCTGATCGGGTGATTGTAAATGCAGATTATCATTTTGCGGAGACTCAACTTTTGGAGAGTAAATATCAATCGTATCCAGAAAAATACTGGGAAAAGAAAACAGTAGCCCCCTCGGCTCTAATTTTTTATCTGGGAATAAATAAGAAGTTGAAAAATTTAGCTCACCACACACTGTTTTTCGATGGTGATTGGGAGGCGCATTTTGAAAATATTTTTAGTAAGCCATCTTGGCCTGTGAGCGATCCTTCATTTTATGTCTGTGCGCCGTCTAAGACTGATAAGTCCGTGGCACCCAAAAATATGGAAAATCTGTTTGTACTGGTACCTGTGGCTAGCGGTCTAGTTGATAATGAAGAAATAAGGGAAAAATATTTTGGGCAAGTAATAAAGAGAATTGAAAAATTAACTGGAGAATCAATTGAGAAACATATAATTGTAAAAAGGTCTTTTGCTCATAATGATTTTGCGAAAGAATACAATGCTTATAAAGGTACTGCGTTGGGACTAGCTCATACTTTGTTTCAAACTGCATTTCTAAGGCCCAAACAAAAAAGTGATAAAGTCAAAAACTTGTTTTATACAGGCCAATATACTCATCCTGGGATTGGCATGCCAATTACTTTGATCTCTTCATCGATTCTGCACCATACTTTGACCCATGAAAAATGAAGTAAGTTTTTTGGATATTTTTAGAAAAGGGAGCAAAACTTATTTTTATTCCAGTTTGTTTTTCCCCAAAGACGTATATCGTGATGTCCAAGTGTTATATGCATTTGTGAGAACGGCAGATGATTTGGTCGATGGGAAAAATGCTGATATAAATAAATTTAATTTATTTTGGGAGCAATATTGGAGTCAAGGAAATAAGCCAAGTGAGGATTTGATCATAGATTCATTTAGGCAATTGGCCAATGAAAAGAAGTTTGAAAAAAACTGGGTTAGGGCGTTTGAAGAATCAATGCGTATGGATTTTGAGGATAATAAATATGAAACTTTAGATGACACAATTAAGTATATGTATGGATCAGCTGAAGTAATTGGGTTGATGATGTGCAAGATTATGGATGTCCAGGATAAAGCTTATCCTTATGCTCAAGCATTAGGACGGTCCATGCAATATGCGAACTTTTTGCGTGATATAAATGAGGATTTGGGATTAAATAGACAGTATTTTGCGGTTGGAGAACTTAAAAAGTGCAAATTAAAGTCTTTGAAATATAAAGATGTGATGGAGGATAAGGACAATTTTGGGAAATTTATAAGTAACCAACAAAAATATTACAGAGAATGGCTTGATGAAGGACGAAAAGGCTATCAATATCTACCTAAATGGGCACTTCGAGCGATTAAAACAGCTGAGGAAATGTACACTTGGACGGTTGATGAAATTGCGGCAAATCCCATGGTAGTTTATGAAAAGAAGGTTAAACCGTCTATTGGAAGAATTATCTCAACTGGAATCAAAAATAGTATATGAAAGAAGAATTGATTTTTATAATTAAGATTTCGCGCCCGAGGTTTTGGATTTATTTATTTGGGACCTATCTGGTTGGTTATACTTTTGGATTAGATTCTCTCCTTGGATATAGGGTTCCATTATTTTGGATTCATTTGATTTATTTTATGTGGGGAGCGAACTTCTGGTTATATGGAATTAATGATTTTTATGATGAAGACACGGATAAATATAATCTTAAAAAAGATGATTATGAAATTAGACTAGCACGGGAAAGGAGACTAACTGTGTTAAATATTATTAAACTTGTGGGTATTTTGAGCATTAGTTTGATGTTAATTCAAACAATAGGGGGAGCTCTAATGATCATGGTGTGGGGGTTCCTCGGTTGGGCATACAGCAGTCCCCCACTACGGTTTAAGGCGCGGATAGGATGGGATTCTATGTCAAATATTTTGTATGGAATCCCCGGCTTACTGGGTTATTGGCAATCAAGTTTGAGTTTGCCCGACTGGAAAATCATAGTTGCTATATGGTCTTGGTGTGCTGCAATGCATTTGTTTTCGGCTATTCCTGATATAAAAGCAGATACTAAGGCAAAATTAAAAACGACTGCTGTGAAATTGGGATGGCGAAATTCATTAATCGCTTGTCTTGTGCTGTGGAGCTTAACGGTGATACTAGCTAGTTATGGATTAGGAGTATGGGCACTATTTGGGTTAATTTATCCTGCAATTTGTATTTACTTATTAATTGGAAATGGGAAAAAAAGTATTACACAAATATATCAAATGTTTCCCAAGACAAATGCTTTAATCGGCTTATGTTTGTTTGGATATGCTTTTGGGCCATTGGTAAATTAATTTGAGATGAAATGAAAGATATCAATTATTGAAAAATGAAGAAATTCTCGCAAAAAAGTTCTGCGGTTGTCTGTGGGAAGTTTTTGGTGGCGAAGATGGATGGGTGGATAAATTAAACTCTATGGTATCTTGATCATAAATTTTATCTACCAGATAATCGATATGATCAGGTATTTTATCAGTGTATTCTCGGATAACTTTTTTGAGTTTGGGTTTGGAGATAGATATATTTTGATCGCGGTTTGTCCATAATTGCCAGCCTATGCCGAGGAGCGTGCCAGCTATAAACCCGAAGTTGTAGTGAGTATGTCGGTGGTTAGTCATTCTTGGGAATCGGGAGATTTCTTGGATTTGGAGAGAATTTGTTTGCCTGTTTTGAGTCCAGAAAGGAAACTACTAAGTGATGTCACAGGTTGCGCTATTGCTTCTGAGACGTCACGTGTGCGATCAATGATTTGGTTAATTTTACGAAGTCCTTGGCGAATTTCTTGAAGGATTAAAATTAATTGATAACCAATCATGATAAAAACGATAGTAAGTGAGATTGAGATGAGGAGGCCGGCAGCTTGATTGATAGTGATCATTTTTTAATTATGACACATTTGTAACCTCTATATGTTTAGGAATTTGGATATTTGACATTAATTGTGCGTTTGACTATGGTTTCATTTTTGCGACGATTGATTGCTTGGATGATAATTTGTTGTCTGCCTGAATTAACTGGAATTTTGACTTGAAATTTACCTGAACTATCCAAAGCTATTAGTTGATTGTTGACCTTGACTACTGAAGCTGGATCGGCAATCCCGACTACTTGAACACTGGACTCAGAAACAACTTGCCCTTCAACTGGTAGTGTAATGATAAGTTTGGGTTTAATTAAACTGGTGTATTGAAAGGCCAGGAAACCTGAAAATAAAGCTAGAACGAAACCAACGACTGTAAAGACTATGATTCTTGAATACCACCACGGAGCAGCGGGAGTGGCTTCAATCATACTCCTAGGAATGATTTGACCAGATTCACCCTCGGCGAAATCTCGACGGAAAGTAGCTAGCAGTGTCTGGGGATTTATATTAAGAAATTGGGCATAATTCTTGATAAAGCCGCGAGCATAGGTGGCTGATGGAAGTTTGTGATATTCATCAGATTCAAGAGCCTGTAAGTATCTAGTATGAATTTTGGTGCCATGACTTACTTGATCTAAAGTTAGAGACTGTTTTTGACGATTGGTTATAAGTAATTGCCCGACGGTTTTCATATTTTTAGTGTACCTGATAATAGCAATAACGATTATGATTGAGGCGGATTATCTTGAAGGAAACGCTGGGCGGCTAAGATATTTATTTCACGTTTCTTGGCGTTTTTTTGGGGAGCTCCAACTATACCTAAGTTTTCCATTTGTTTGATGAATCTAGCTGCTTTGTTGAAACCTATTTTATGTTCGGTTTGTAACATAGAAGCTGATGCTCCCCCCGTGTTTAATACAGTTTCAACTGCCAAACTTAACTCCGGGCTATACTGCGTATCTTCCTCGTCTTGAAGCTTGTTTTCTGCAGCGGATTGAGCTGCAATATCAATGTATTGAGGATTAAGTCCTTGGGCTTTAACGAAAGATGTAACTCTTTGGATTTCTTCAGTGGTTACAAATGAGCCTTGAATTCTAATTGGCTTGCGATCTGAAGATACAAATAACATGTCTCCTTGACCTAACAGCTTTTCGGCTCCTGGCATGTCGATAATGGTACGTGAATCCTGCATCTGTGGTAAAGCAAAGGCAATTCGTACTGGGATATTAGCTTTGATTAAGCCTGTAATAACATTGACATCTGGCCTTTGAGTGGCAAGGACTAGATGAATTCCTGGAGCGCGAGCCATTTGGGCAAGCTTAACAATTGACTCCTCTGTTTCACGGGGAGCACTCATCATAATGTCATTAAGTTCATCAATGACTACAACAATTGAAGGTAGAGCCTGATAGCCCATAATTCTGTTGTAGTCAGCTAAGTTCTTAGCTCCAACTTCCATAAAACGACTGAGGCGTTCATCCATTTCTTTTACACACCAGCGCAAAGCAGGCAATACATCTTTGACTTCGGTAATTACTGGAGAAAGCAAATGGGGGATGCCCGAATATCCTGTTAACTCAACTTTTTTTGCGTCAGCTAATACTAGTCTGACTTCGGCAGGGTTAGCGCGAAACAAAATTGAACAGATGATGCTGTGAACGCAGATAGATTTTCCACTACCAGTTGTTCCTGCAATCAATAAATGGGGCATACGGGCAATATCAAACCCCTGAGGCTTACCACTAATATCCTTGCCTAAAGCCACGAGAGTGCGAGAGGCTTCAGCCTTAACTGGAGCGGATTCGAGAACTGAGCGCAGGGTTACAGTTTCGATTTTTTGGTTAGGAACTTCGATTCCAACGTAATTGGTTCCCGGGATAGGAGCCTCGATACGAATTTGGCCAGTTGGAGCTGCTAAGGCAAGCGCTAAATCAGCAGCTAGATTGGTAATTCTATTGAGCTTCGTGCCGTCCGGAATGGAGATCGAATACTGAGTAACTGATGGGCCCACCTTGGTATCGGCAACCTTGGCTCTTCTGATGCCAAAAGCATCGAGAGTGCGCTCAATAATGGAAGCATTTTGGCGAGTGTGACTATTACTTGTGCCACCGGTTGTGCCTGCAATAAGTAAAGAGGTGGGTGGCAATACCCAAGGGGTATCAATTGCCATTTGAGTTAAATGAGTGGCACTATTTACTGAAGACGATATCTCATCTATGGTTGGCTTAGGCAAAGTATGAGGCAAGTTGTTAGTGATGGCAGACGAGCCTTGATTTGATGAAACTGGGCGAAGAGGCAGTTGGGTCGGAGCGATATTATCTTGGTTCAAATCTACTTCGGGCATTAAATTAGGCTGAGGTGTCAGCTTAGGAATTATTTTTTCAATCATTTCTCTAGTATAAGCAAGCGAATAAAGGAGAAAGCCTTTTAGTCTGAGTGGTGGAATATTGAAAATTACGACAATGGCAATTAAAAGTGAAAAAATGAGAACTGCGTATGTTCCAAGTAAAGTGATATATGGCGAGAGGCTGGAAAAAATTGACTGTCCAAAAAGTCCCGTATGGAAAATTCCTGATAAAGAAATAACCATGAGCCATGTTCCCAAGACGACATATTGGCGGACAAAAACTAATTGGCGTAAGTTGAGGACTTGGAAACTAATTTGTAATAGTAAGAAAGGAAGCGCTATCGCCATCCAGCCAAAATACTTAACTACCCATTGATTAATAGTCCCGGGAATTCCGGTTGACTGAGAGAATGAAAGAGCAACTAAAGCAGCTAATATTAAGATTGAGATACCCAAAATAAACTTTAGCAATCTAGAGCTAATGTTGATTTTGATGGCTCTTTTGATGACTTTTTTTTTGTAGTGGCGTTTTTTGGGCATGGCAGAGAAGATTAATAGCTATCATTGTATCACAATGTCAGGTTCAAAAACGTTTAAACTTCAATTACGACGGGTAAAATCATTGGATGTCTTTGGAGCTTATCGGCAAAGTGGTTGGCGAGGATATCAATAGTTTCTTGTTTGACATGGTGCCAATCGTTAATGGTTTTTTGGCGATTCAAAATTGAATTAAGATGATGCTTGGCTGATAGCAAAATTTCGCTATTAGGTTTGGCGTAAATTAAACCACGGGTAATAATATCGGGGGCTTCAGCTAAGCGTTTGGTCTCAGAATCGATCTGGATTAAAACAACCACTATCCCTTCTTCAGCTAGAACTTGTCTGTCACGCAAAACTACATTACCCACATCTCCGACTCCTAGCCCATCTACCATAACGTTTCGGATTAGAGCATTGTCACCCAAGCGTACTCCCTGTTGATCTACAATAACGGTCCGACCTTCGGGAAGAAGGACATTTTTGCGATCATAGCCCATAGATTCAGCCAAAAGCGAGTAGTGCACCATATGACGATATGTTCCACCAACCGGGAGGAAGTACTGCGGGTTAGTTAGATTGATAAGCATCATTAAGTCATGACGGCTACCGTGGCCTGAGACATGAATATCGTCTTTGATATTGGCATAAGTAACTGTGGCACCTCGTTCGTAGAGTGCATCAATGGCTGCGTGAATTGCGGTCTCAGAACCCGGAATATAGTCAGAGGAAAACAAGACATGGTCCCCTGGTTTGATATTTATAAATGAGTGATCGCCGATAGCTAAACGTTGCAAGGCAGAACCTGTCTGGCCTTGACTGCCTGCAGTTAAGATGGTGACTTGGTCATCTTTGTATTTACGTAGATTTTTGAGCGGAACAATTTGGCGGATATCTACATCTAAATATCCTAGTTTTTGAGCAATAGTAACGTTTTTCTCGATGGAGCGACCGGCGATAAAAATTTTGCGTCCATGTTTGATTGAAGCTGAAATGGCTTGTTGAAGACGAGAGATGGATGATGACATAGTAGTAACGATGAACTTACCCTTACAGCTGGATATCTCACGCTCAAACATTTCATCTAGGCTTTTTTCGCTACGAGTAGCGCCTTGTCGTTCACTACCAAGCGAGTCTGAGATCAATAATTTGACACCCTGATTGCCTGCTTGGGCTATTTTGCCGAGTTCCGGTTGTTTACCATCGACCGGGGTGAAATCAAATTTGAAGTCAGCACCATGATAGATAATACCGGCGCTTGTTTTGATGATGAGGTGGAAAGTGTCAGGAATTGAGTGAGAAACTCGAGCAAAACTGATTTCGAAGCCACCTATTTTAATTGAGGCGTCGGATGAAACTACTTGGATGTTACGTTTAATGTTGTATTCTTGAAGCTTGGTTTCGGCAAGTGCAGCCGTAAGTCTGGCTGTGTAAATGGGAAATTCAGGCAACTGAGGAAGAATATAAGGCAATCCACCAATATGATCTTCGTGCCCGTGAGTTAAGATCATACCGCGGATTTTATCGCGTTTGTTTTTGAGGAAACCGACATCAGGAATTAGCAAATCAACTCCAAGCATCTCTTCGGTTGGGAAGCCAATACCACAGTCCACAAGAAGAATATCCGTATCGGTTTCGTAGGCATACATGTTACGGGTAACTTCGCCGAAGCCCCCTAGAGAGGTAATATGTACAGTGTTAGGATTCATAAGCTTTTATATTTTACCAGGTTGGTAGATAAGGTTTGATGTTTTCGGTTGTAAGGTCTAAAGATGTAATTTGACCTTCGACGATTTGACGAGCAACCTTGCGACCGATTCCATTAATAGTCCGCTCTAAAGTACGGATGCCTGAGTCAAAGCCTAAAGGTCTAACTATAAGAGGCCATGTGTCTTGGCTAATGGTAAGTTGATCTGAATTAAGACCTGAGTCTTGGATAACTTTGGGTAAAACGTACTCACGACCAATATGGATTTTCTCATCATCCGTGTATGAAGGCATTCTAATCAATTCCATACGGTCAAGGACAGCTGTGGCAATGTTGTTGGTGTTGTTGGCGGTGGCTATGAATAGCGCTTGTGAAAGATCAAAAGGATAATCAATGTAGTGATCAGTGAAGGCATTGTTTTGGCCTGGGTCCAAAAGTTCGACAAGAACTCCCATAATGTCTCCTCTAACCTGTTCGGAGACACGATCAATTTCATCAAGGAGGATGACGGGGTTTTTGACTTCCACACGACGGAGTGATTTGAGAACTTGACCCACTTCAGCATCAGGTTGGATACGGGACTGTCCTCGGAGAATTGAGGCATCGCCCATCCCTCCGAAAGGGATACGCACGAAAGGCCTGCCCATAGCTTCGGCGATGGACTTGGCAATAGTGGTTTTACCGGTACCCACAAGTCCAACAAAAAATAGAATTGGGGCGCGCATCAATTGAGCAGTAACTTCTTCTTCTGAGAGGTCTTGAGATTTCAATTGAGTGGCCTTGAGCTGCATAACTGCAATTGATTCGAGTACACGAGCTTTTATTTCTTCTAATCCATAATGAGTTTTATCTAATACTTGTTTGGCATAGTTTAAATCAAGTATATCTTGACTACGTTTGTACCAAGGTAAACTGCTGATCCATTCGACGTATTTGGATACAGACTCATACTCTTGGGAATAGAATCCGGAGCTGACGGCTCGGTGAAGTCGGCGAAGCATACTATTAACTCTATCTTCGAGAAGAGGCGGTAGTTTGGTGTTATCGACTTGAGTTTGTAAATTATTTAATTCCTCAATTATATCTGGCTCGTTCATATATTATCCTAAAATTCACTATATCACGGGAAGCATAAAAACACAGAATTTGGTTAGAAATTAGCGGTTGAAACGACGTGAGTTGCCACCCTGACGAGGCCGACTATCTCTACGTGGGCCACCATTATTAGAACGAGGAGCTCGTGGCTCACTGTCTTCTGGATTAGAATCCAGTAACATAGTTAAGTTTAATCTACCCATATCATCAATTTCGCTGACTTTGACTGTTACCTTATCCCCTTCAGAAACGAGATCCTGTGGGTCATTGACATATTCTCGTGACATTTGAGATACATGGACAAGTCCTTCACGTCCTGGGAAGATTTCTACAAAGGCTCCAAAATTCATGAGTCTAGTGACTGTGCCTTCGAACAATTGTCCGGGCTCTGGTTCAGTTGTAAGGTTTTTGACCCAAGCAACAGCTTTGTCAAGATTTTCTTGCTCGGTGGCGCTGATCATGACAGTGCCATCATCTTCAACATCAACGGTGGCTGAGGTTTCGGCAATAATCCGGCGAATCATACGGCCGCCTGGACCGATGACTTCACCAATTTTTTCGGTGGGGACTTTGACTTGCTGCACCTTAGGAGCAAAAACTGAAACTTGAGCTCGTGATTGAGATATAGCTTGATTCATTTTGTCTAAGATAAAAAGCCTGTCGTGACGGGCTCGCTTGATAATCTCGCTTACTAAGGGAAGTGACAAACCTGTAATCTTAACGTCAAGCTGGACTGCAGTGATTCCTGTAGTTGTACCTGCAACTTTGAAATCCATATCCCCGTTAAAATCTTCAATGCCTGCAATGTCACTAAGAATCAGAGGTCCTTGAGGTGCGTCGGAAATCAAGCCCATAGCTACTCCGGCTACAGGGGCTTTGATAGGAACCCCAGCATCCATTAAAGCTAGAGTTGATCCTGAAACTGAAGCTTGGGATGTTGATCCATTGGAGGACAAAATATCAGAAACTACTCTAATTGTGTAAGGAAATTCAGAGATTGAAGGGATAACAGGCAAAAGAGCTTTCTCAGCAAGTGCTCCATGCCCGATTTCACGCCTACCGGGACCAAACATACGATTGGCTTCTCCAGTAGAGAATGGAGGGAAATTGTAATGATGAATATAGTGTTTTTCGACTTCTTCTGTGGTTGTTTCAATGAGAAGACCAAATGCGGGAGTCGCAAGTGTAGCTACAGTTAAGGCTTGAGTTGAACCACGGGCGAATAATGCACTTCCATGGACACGAGGTAAAACTCCGACTTCGGCAGAAATTGTCCTAATTTCATCTGTTTTACGACCATCAGTACGAGTACCTGAGGCAATGATCTCTCTGATTGCTTTTTTCCATTGATAGTTAAAGGCTTTGTCAAGCAACTTAACATCAGACTCAACGTTGGCTTCTTTGAAAGATTGGAATGGAACGTCAAATTCTATGGTCGAACCATCTTTTTTGGCTGATGAAATGTAGTCAGTAATAACTTTTTGTGCTTGGATTTTGAGATCTTGAGGAACTTCTGGGGCTGCGACGGCGATCTTAGTCGTTTGGACTTTGGACATTAACTCTTCAATGAGCTCGATAACGAGTTTGTTCTGCGCGTGAGCAAATTCCATGGCTTGAACAAATTGGTCATCAGGCAGCTGATTAGCACCTGCTTCGATCATGTTAATGACATCTTTATTACCTGCAACAAATAATTCTAATGAAGATTTGGCGATTTGAGCGGGTGTGGGATTGGCGACCAATTCTCCATCAACCATGCCAACTTTGACTCCACCCAAAGGGCCGTCCCAAGGAGCTGGTGAGATAGCCAAGGCTGCGCAAGCTCCGATAAAACTGGCGATGTCTAGCTCTGTTTCCCCATCATAGGCAAGCTCGGTCATAATAACTTGGACTTCGCGAGTGAAATTTTTGTCAAACAGCGGACGAATTGCACGATCAATCAAGCGCCCAGTAAGGACTGCAGTGTCTGATGGTCGGCCTTCGCGCTTAACCCAACGGGAACCTTTGATCTTGCCACCTGCGTACAAACGCTCTACATATTCGACAGAAAGAGGAAAATATCCAAGACTAGGATTATCTCGACCTACAACGACAGTAACAAGAACGACGCTATCTCCGTACTGAACCCAAACTGCACTATCTGCTTGATTGGCGACTCTGCCGATCTCTAGTTTGAGTGTCTTGCCGGCAATTTCTTTGCTAACACTTACAATTTGTGACATATTTTAATTCTTTTAATTTATTTTGACTAAAGCAGTATAACATAAAATCTAATACGCTTTAGAAGGGAAACAATCTACCCAACTCATTGGGTGTTTATTATTTGGAGAGTCCAAGTTTACCAATTATTGTTTGATAGCGATCTAGATTTTTGGTCATTAAATAGTGTAATAAGCGGCGTCTTTTGGAAACCATCGAGAGTAAACCTTTGCGAGAATGTACGTCTTTTTTGTGTTCACGAAGATGCTCAGCTAATTTATCGATCTTAGCACTAAGGAGTGCTACTTGAACTTCTGGACTTCCGGTATCTCCAGAGCCTGTAGAATATTCGGTAATGATTTTTTGTTTTTGGTCGATTTGGAGTGACATATTTAGTTATTGAACTTCACGTATTGTATCAGGTGATGACTTAGATGGCAAATTAGTCATCTTATCGATACTGCCTTTGATCCATTGAGGAACAGGTTTGTTAAGTTGAGTAGTTTGATGATTATTGGATGGCGGGGGAAGAGCTGGCATGGATTGTGGAGTTGGGGATGTTTCGGGTGATGTAAAATTGCGATAATTGCGAGCCCCTCCAGCCTTGAGACACTCTGCAACCATGATAAAAACTTCCGGCTGGAGGTCAGGATTAGCAAATCTTTCGGTTCGATTTTCGAGACCTGCAAGTAAAAGAGTTGCAATAGTTGGATCAAGTTTAACTTGAAGTAATTTGAATAATTGCCAGATTATGAAAGTAAGAGCTGGAGCAGAGGGATTGGCGTATTCTTGAACACGCGCATCTGTCTCTAGTTTTTCGGAAGTTGAGAGTCTTGTGGTGATTAGTTTGTTTTGAGTTAATTGTTTAAGTTCAGGATTATTAATCGCATCACGCGAAGCACCAATTAAAATGACTAAATCAGCTTCAACCCCTGTATAACTAAATTCCATTTGGTCTACATCCAAAGGGTTGGAATTATTCTTGGTTTGGATGATGATAGCAAATCTTCCTTTGTCGCGCTGAGTTTCGGTCATGACTTGAGCGACTGAGTCTTGTGAATCTGGCCAAGAGATAATTATGTTTTTACCTTTGATTTCAGATTGAATCATTGTTTGGGCGGGTAATTGCCACTCTGGATGTGGTTGACCTAAAATTGAGATCTGTTTGTTTTTGGATTTAAGTCCAAGAGACAAAGCCAGGGCAGCGGATGCTTGATCAAGCAAAGCATTAGCTGATAGTACGATAACTAGGCTATTAGATTGAGAAATCTTATTTTGTAATGATTCTTGAGAAAGACTGTCCATCTTTGGGTTTGGATTATATGACAGATATAAGCGAGAAAGAATATCTGATTCTAGTTGGATTTGGCAGGAAGTTTTTTGGGTTTGAATGCAATAAGGCTATCACCTACATGGAAATCGATGTAAGGTGAAAACACACAACCAAATTCTTGATTGAGAGCGACTTTAGAAACAGGATTTTTGGATTGCTTAAGACTTGAGATGCGACTAGTTCCCACGTTGGTTTGGTTGCGAATTAAGTCTACTTGAACATCGTCTAAAATTTCACCTTCGGTTACTTTGCAACCTGCGATACGGTGTTTGTCTATTTTGAACTCTGCATTGATATCGGCTTTCCCAATTATGTCGCGGTCGTAATAAGGGTCGATGGTTCGATTGTATAGTTCGTCAATGTATTCAAATAGTTCATAAATGATGTTAAATGATTTGACGTTAATTTTCTCGGCTTCGGCCACACGGATAACCTGATTGGGAACTAATACAGAAAACGCGACAACAAAGGCATTAGCACTCTTTGCTAAAGAAATATCTCCCGGAGTTACGTCTCCTACGCTGGAGGAAAAAATGGTCACGCCTTGAGGGATAATTGTTTGAATGGCTTCAAGCGAACCTTGAGTATCAGCCTTGATGATACAAGTAAGCACTGGTTTCTTTGGTTCTTGTCTGTCTTGATTGGGAGAAGTTTTTTGAGATGAAGTTGAGGAAAGAATGGCACCAACCTGAGGGATAGAGTCCCAGCCCATAATTTGGATTGGGGTACTAGGCGAAGCTTCTTTGAGACTCTTGGATAGATGATTGGTTAGTGATTTGACTTTGGCTTGTGCTTGCTGAGCATAAACTGTGTCTCTGACCTTGAGAGTTCCATTAGTAATAACTGCAGTGGCTATGATGCCTCTGTGAGGATCTTTTTGCGATTCAATAATGACTCCAGAGATATCGGCCTTGGGGTCAGCCTTAAGATCGGCAAGTTGGGCAACAAGCAATAGTGTCTCGAGCAAAGTATCGACACCTTTGCCTGTAGTGCTGGATACTTCTACAACGGGAACATCTCCACCGTATCCTTCAACCAAGCAACCAAGCTCAGCCAATTCTTGTTTGGATTTTGTGGGATTGGCAGTTGGGATGTCACTTTTGGTTAGAGCTACAATGTAAGGGACTTGCGCTTGTTTGATATGATCGAGCGATTCTTTGGTTTGAGGTTTAACTCCTTCAGTGGCTGCCACAACCAAAATTACTATATCGGCAACTTTGCCACCACGAGAGCGCATTTGTGAAAAGGCAGCATGACCCGGGGTATCAATAAAAGTAATTTTGTGTGATTCGTTTTTGGGATCCTTGACTTCAACTTGATAAGCTCCAATGTGTTGAGTTATTCCACCGTGCTCTTTTTGGGCTACTTTGGTTTTGCGAATGTAATCAAGCAGTGAAGTTTTGCCATGATCTACATGGCCCATAATTGTGACGATTGGGGGTCTGGTGATAGTTGGCATATATTAGAAATTTAGAAAATAACGCTTAAAGTAGAACTTTGGGAGTGCGAGATAGATTTAGTCTTGCTCTTTTGGGTCGGTTTCGGATGGCTCTACTTGATCGCCACCATCTGCGTCTGGTGCAGATTCTGCACTCCGTGAGGATTCTGGTTTGATACCAGAGGCTCCTACGACATCAAGTTTATACCCTGTGAGCTTGGCAGCCAATCGCACGTTCTGACCGTCTTTGCCAATAGCCAGCGAGAGCTGGTCATCAGGAACTGTCACTAGTGCAGTTAGTTCCTGGTCATTGACCAAAACAGACTGAACTGTGGCTGGTGACATAGCAGCTGCGATAAAACGAGAGGCATCAGCGTTATATTCAATGATATCGATTTTTTCACCTTTGAGTTCGTTAATTACAGCCTGGACTCTGACGCCTTTTTGGCCGACGCATGAACCAACGGGATCAACCCCTTGTTGAGAAGAGAACACAGCCATCTTGGTACGAGCCCCTGCTTCTCGGGCAATAGACTTGACCTCGACATTACCTGAGTTAACTTCAGGAACTTCGCGTTTGAAAAGTTGTACTACCAAGTTTTTGTGTGCGCGTGAAAGAATAATTTCTTCTCCACGGATTGTTTCTTTGATTGATTCGATGTAAAAAACTAAACGTTGGTTTAGTTCATAATCTTCACTGAGAACTTGTTCGTATTGAGGCATGAGACCTTCAGCCTTGCCCAAATCAATAATGATGTTATGGCCATCGATTCTCATGATCATGCCGTTGACGACTGAACCGATGCGCTCTTTATAAGCAGCGATGATAACTGATCTCTCAGCTTCACGCATTTTTTGGATGATAACTTGCTTAGCTGTTTGAGCAGCAATGCGACCAAAGCCAGGAGGAGTGACATCTTTCATCTTGCCTGGATTATCAGGATCTGGAGTAGTCATCATAATTCCACCATTTACGGGATCTACATCAACCTTGTACTCAATAGTTTCATCGATTTCTTCACCGCGTTCTTTGGCGTCTTTTTGAAAAGCAGCCACGATAGAAGACTCGATAGCTCCGAGAACCATTTCTGGATCTATGCCTCTATCGTTAGCTAGCTGATTTACAGCTGCAGCGAATTCTGTTCGTGCGATTACTTTGGCCATATTGTTTATTTTAGCATTAAAAAAGGTGGGAAAATTCGCCCACCCTAAATGCTCTTAGCGTGTAGTTTACCACCAGGAAGGATTTGGAGTCAAATAATGTACAAATGCTATGTTTCCAATTCTTGCTTGTAACACAGCACACTCTCCTTATTGGCTAAACACAGAAGGAATACAAGCAGTTACGCTTCATCAAGACTAGAATTCTTAGAAGCAGGATAAGAAGAAGATTTCCTTAGGATATATATTGAGTATCCAACTAATAATATGTCTATAATATTATTCGAATTTAATATTTTACCTTTATTAATTACTACATCCAAAATATCTACAACTACAAAAAATAAACCAAAGATCAATGCAATGTTCCATTTTTTGCGGTATATGAAAATGAAGGTAAGTATTGACAATATTGACATTAAAGGTCCAAATATTTTAGATGGAATTATATAAAAGATATTAGAGTTGTTAATAAAGTCACGATAGGTTTTTAAATATCCCGGGTTGTACATCCTATCTATTGCAGTTTCTATATTTGG